>NZ_JARGEE010000505.1:0-5799 GCF_033794485.1 Streptomyces sp. MB09-02B | reverse complement strand
GGCCCTGGGGAGGGGACGGCGACCGGGGCGGCGGCGGTGGCGGAGCCCGACGCGGCGGTCAGCGGGGCGGCGGTCGAGAGGGAACGGGTGTTCGCCATGAGAGGTCAGCTCTTTCGCGCGAGAGGTTCGTCCGGGAGACCTCGGCGACCGACGCATGCGTGGTCGGGAACCCGCCGAGGGACGTACGTCGTTCCGCGCTGACCGAAGGCCGGGGTGTACGGCTTTAGAGGGCCGGCGCGTTCATCGCGCGGCAACACACCCGGTCGAAGTCGTGGTGCTGACGGGAAGGCCAGAAGGGCTCGAGGTCATGGCGACCCGTCGCACGTCGGTTCTGGAAGCCTGCCATGGCCCCATTGAAGCAGACACACGCCCGTCGCAGGAGCCTCCTCCCACTGCTTGGACGCTTCTTGAACATGACGGGAGTGTGGCGACCTCAGCCGACCAGGCGTTTGCGCCACGCCAGGGGGCTGACGGTGATGGCCGTGCCGGGATCGCCGTCCCACTGCGTGGACAGGCCCTGCGCCGCGAGGGCCGCGACGACCTCCCGCCCGACCGCCGCCGTCGACTCGGTGGAGCCGTCGAACCCGCCGTAGAGCAGCATCAGTCCGTGCCCGGCGGCGGCGCCCTCGGTGCACTGGGAGTGGAAGAACACGAATCCCCGGGCGTCCGGCGGGCCTTCGGCGCCTATCTCGCTCGTACCGCAGTTGCGGCAGCACGTGAAGTTCTCCCGGGCCGTGATGCCGTGGGCCCCCTGGAGGGCCTCGAAGGCACGGGTGAGCCGCTCGGGGTCGGTGACCCCGTCCCAGGTGTCCTGCTCGGCGAGGCGCTCGACCCAGAGCCGGTCGACGAGCTGCCGGGCCTGCGCGGGGGAGACGGGCCGGTGGTCGCCCTCGACCAGGTACTCCTCGGCGGTCTCGGTGAGCTGTGCCCGGTTGTCGTAGCCGCAACGCAGCAACTCCCGTACCCGCTCCTCGACCTGCTCCCGTACCTCGTCGTCGAGCTCCGGTACCTCCTCGGGGGCGTCGTGCTCGACCGGGGTCCACTCGATGCCGGTGTCCCAGCCCTCGGCCCGCCGAGCCCAGCCGGTCATGGCGTCCGCGACCCGCTCCGGATCGGTGAGCCGGGTCCCGAAGAACCGGTCGCGGCCCGCGCGGTGCTCCAGCTGGTACTCGCCGTCGGTGCCGTCGTCGGCCCGCTGGTGCCAGACCTGGACGAAGACGTCCGGCACGTCCGGTATCCGCTGCACGACCAGGAACCGGTCGCCCTGGTCCCCGATCCGGCACACCAGCTCACGCAGCCGCTCCGCCGTGATCCGGGCGTGCTTCTCCCAGTTCTCCGTCTCGACCCTGACGGCCAGCTGATCGTTCTTCATGCCCCCACCCTGGCACGCCCCACTGACAACGCCGGAGGGCGCCCACCGCGACGGTGGACGCCCTCCGGGAGCTGCGGGATGGATCAGACCTGGCCGGCCTTGTCGAGCGCGGTGCAGCAGGTGTCGACGATCAGACGCGTCACGACGTACGGGTCGACGTTGGCGTTGGGACGGCGGTCCTCGATGTAGCCCTTGCCGTCCTTCTCGACCTGCCACGGGATACGGACCGAGGCGCCGCGGTTGGAGACACCGTAGGAGTACTCGTTCCACGGGGCGGTCTCGTGCAGACCGGTCAGACGGTCGTCGATGCCGGCGCCGTAGTTCTTGACGTGGTCGAGCGGCTTCGAGCCCTCGCCCAGCGACTCGCACGCGGTGATGATCGCGTCGTAGCCCTCGCGCATCGCCTTCGTGGAGAAGTTGGTGTGCGCACCGGCGCCGTTCCAGTCACCCTTGGCGGGCTTGGGGTCGAGGGTGGCGGCGACGTCGAAGTCCTCGGCGGTGCGGTAGAGCAGCCAGCGGGCGACCCACAGGTGGTCGGAGACCTCCAGCGGGGAGACCGGGCCGACCTGGAACTCCCACTGGCCGGGCATGACCTCGGCGTTGATGCCGGAGATGGCGAGACCGGCGGCCAGGCAGTTCTCCAGGTGGGCCTCGACGATGTCACGGCCGAAGATCTCGTCGGCGCCGACACCGCAGTAGTAGCCGCCCTGGGGGGCCGGGAAGCCGCCCTTGGGGAAGCCCAGCGGGGAGCCGTCCTGGAAGAAGGTGTACTCCTGCTCGATGCCGAAGATCGGCTCCTGGGAGGCGAACTTCTCGGCGACCTCACGCAGCGCGGCACGGGTGTTGGACTCGTGCGGCGTCATGTCGATGTTGAGGACCTCGCAGAGCACGAGGACGTCGTCGCCGCCGCGGATCGGGTCCGGGCAGGTGAAGACCGGCTGGAGCACACGGTCCGAGGAGTGCCCCTCGGCCTGGTTGGTGGAGGACCCGTCGAAGCCCCAGATCGGCAGCGCGTCCAGACCGGCGGGCGCACCCGCGATGATCTTGGTCTTGGAGCGGAGCTTGGCCGTCGGCTCGGTGCCGTCGATCCAGATGTACTCAGCCTTGAAGGTCACGGGACACATCCTTCGGGGTGGGTCACTAGGCGCATGTGCGGGTGCTGCGGCGCTGCGGCACTGAAACGCCGCGCTGATGCCGGGCAGCCTGTCAACCTGCGATTTCCCGGTCATTGCTCGAATGTGAACCCCGTGTTACCTGGTGCTGCTGTGGCGCGGCTCACGTCCCGGAGGACGCGCTGGTGGCACGCGCGCGGGAGGCCGGGCACCACTGTGCGCGGTGCCCGGCCTCCCCGGACGGCGATCGCCCGCCCTTCATCTCACCGTAACGAGCGGGTCCGCCCCGCCGGTCCGGCCGGGATCACCCAACCTTCTCGATCAGCGCGCGGCGGATCAGGAACTTGCCGGGTTCCCGGACCTGTTCGAAGGCGGAGTTGTTCAGCAGGACACAGCTGCCGGAGACCGAGGTGACCTCCACGGTGGTGGACTTGTTGTTGTCCAGGTTGGTCACCCGCAGCTTCGTCCCCGCCGGGAACTCGTTGCTGGACGCGGCCGGGGCGCCGCCCTCGCCGGAGAGGGTGACGGTGGAGCCGTTGCAGACCTGCTCGCCGGCCCCGGCGTTCCCCGCGTTCCCGCCGGCCGCGCCTCCGGCGCCACCCGTGTTCCCCGCGGCCTCGTCGCCCTGGGGGTCCTGAGCCGATCCCCCGGTCTCCGTGGCCGGCGCGGACGGCTGTGCGGGCTGCGCGGCCTGGGAGCCCTGAGCCGACTCCCCGACGACGCAGTCCGACGCCCCCTGCTGGACCTTGATCTGTGCGACGACCGCCTTGCGATTGGCGATGCGGGCCTCCGACTGGGCGTCGGGGTTCGCCTTCTGGTCCGCGATGAACCGCTCGTTGTTGCCGAGCGCGGTGGCCAGACCCTGGCAGACGCTGGAATCCGCCGCGGACTGCGCCGCGTTCGACGTGGCCGCCATGGCGAAGGCCCCGCCTCCCGCCACCGCCGCCGCGGTCACGAACAGCGCGACCTTCTTCTTCGTGCCGAGCGTTCTCCTACGCGACATGCGCGCCTCCTGTTCCCGGTGGACCCTCGTCGAGGCACCGGATCGGATGAGTACGCCGCTACGTACGAGATCCCGAACGAAGCTACTCAACGGTCACAGCGAACTGACAAGTAACGCACGTCACACCGTGGTTGGGGTCCCCGCTGCCGGAACCGCCCGCTACCTGGACAGAGCGTCCCGTACCGCGTCGTCCGTGCGGGCCACCAGCGCTGTGCCGTCGTCCGCGGTGATGATCGGCCGTTGGATGAGCTTCGGGTGCTCGGCGAGCGCCTTGACCCACCGGTCGCGCGTATCGGCGTCCCGGGCCCACTCCTTGAGTCCCAGCTCCTTGGCGGCGGCCTCCTGGGTGCGGGTGATGTCCCACGGTTCGAGCCCGAGCCGCTCCAGCACGGCACGGATCTCGTCCTCGCTCGGGACGTCCTCCAGGTAGCGGCGGACGGTGTAGTCGGCGCCCTCGGCGTCGAGCAGGCTGATCGCGCTGCGGCACTTGGAACAGGCCGGGTTGATCCAGATCTCCATGCCGCCCACCGTAGCCAATCGGGCCCGAAAACCCGTGTTCCACCTCTGTCACAGGACCCGTCAGATCCCTCCTGGCCAGGGGCGATTGTCAGTGGGGGTTAGTAAAATAGAAGCAGTGTTCGAGGGTTGCCGACGGGGGATTTCCGGCGGCGCCCAGACCGCGACAGGAGGATGTCTTGCCCGCTGCCGCACTGAAGTCGAAGCCGCTGCCCACCCAGTCCACCGTCCAGCACCCCGTACTGCTCGACCTGCCCTACGCGCCGGTGGTGAAGCACACGCTGCCGCCGGGCCGTCCGCGCGAGTGGTACGTCACCCACAACCGGCGCCTGAAGGCCATGCGCCTCGCGATCGCCCTGCTCGACTCCGGTGTCCACACGCCGAACCAGGCGCGCAACGAGACGATCCGGAGCACGGCGGAGGTCATCGGGGTGCATCCGCCGTCGGACACCACGTGCCACATGGTGCGGGCGCTGATGCGCTACAGCCGCTGATGCGCTACGACCGCTGACCCGGCACGGCCGCTGAAGCCGGCCGGTCTCGATGGTGCCGTCCACTCCGCACGGGGTGGGCGGCACCGGTGCGTCGGGGGGAGGGGCGATCTCCGGCCGCCAGGGTTGGCCGGAGATCGCCCTAGTGCTGCCCGCCCCGGGTCCATACGATGCGGTCGCCCCTCGGTCTTCACAGGTGTTTCACAGACTGCGGGGCGCTCGCGCATGTCTATTGACATGCGCATGACCGTCATTAGATCGGAGAACCCCCCATGGTTCGTGGTCTCCTCCTGGGCGGCGCGGTGGCCGCCCTGTTCGCCAGTGCGCTACCCGCGCAGGCCGAGTCCCCGTTCGAGGACCCGCCCCCGGACAAGATCGTCATCAAGGTCGCCACGGTGAACGGCTCCGGCTGTCCCCAGGGCACCGCCGCGGTCGCCGTCTCACCGGACAACACCGCGTTCACGGTGACCTACAGCGACTACCTGGCCCAGGTCGGCGGTGGCGCGCCGTCCACCGCGTTCCGCAAGAACTGCCAGCTCAACCTGATCGTCCATGTGCCCGGCGGCTTCACCTACGCCATCGCCAGCGTCGACTACCGGGGCTTCGCCTCGCTCCAGCGCGGTGCGAGCGGGGTGGAGAAGGCCTCGTACTACTTCCAGGGGTCCCCCGACACGGCCGCCCGGACCCACACGTTCAACGGCCCCCTCGAGGACAACTGGCAGGCCACGGACGAGACCGACTGGGCCCAACTGGTGTGGGCGCCCTGTGGGGTCGAGCGGAACTTCAACATCAACACCGAGCTGCGGGTCAACCGGGGGTCGTCGCCGGCGGGCAGCACGAGTTTCATGACGATGGACTCGACCGACGGTGACATCAGCACGATCTACCACTTGGCCTGGAAGGAGTGCCCGGAGAAGTGAGCCGCGGCGCCGGGTGCCTCGTCGCTGCGCGGGCACCCGGCGCGCTCGGTCGGGTTTCGCCCGCGGGCCGGTGGGGCTTCTCGCGCAGTTCCCCGCGCCCCTGAAAAGCAGGGGCTACGCCCCGTGCTTTTCACCCCTGCGGCCTCGTCGCTGCTCACCCCTGCGGCCTCGTCGCCTTTTAGGCCTGCGGCCCCGTCGCCTTTCAGGCCCGCGGGGCCGTGGTCTTTCAGGCCCGCAGGGGCCTGAAGTTTTCAGGGGCGCGGGGAACTGCGCGAGAAGCCCCACCGGAGCCGCACCCGCCGACGGCAACATCAACGGAACCATCCGCTTCGGCTCCAACCGCAGCTACATGAACGAGCGGACCGCGCTGCACGAGATCGCGCAC
>NZ_JARGEE010000504.1:0-5799 GCF_033794485.1 Streptomyces sp. MB09-02B | reverse complement strand
GGTGAGGCCTTGGGGGGCGTCGGGGTCGGGGGTGGGCATCCGGCGCCTCCTCGCTGGTTACCGTCTGTTGTGCTTTGATGGTAACCGTGGTGTACAGGTAGGCGGACGGGTGAGGCCCGCCGTTCCCGATGGGCGTCTGGGAATGGCGGGCCTCTGGCGTATCGCGGCTGGCTAGGGCACGGGCCATCCCGTGCAGGCGGGGTTCTCCAGGCACTCGTCCAGTGATTCCCGGTTCGCGGCGTTCCGTTGCGCGAGTGCTTCGGCGTACATGTCCGCCTGACCGGGCAGGTTCCCGCACTCGTCTGGTGTGGCAGGCTCCGCGTCCGGGTCGTAGCCGTCGGCCGTCATCAACGCCAGCCACGCTTTCACGCACGCCTGCTTTGCCTCCGCTTCCGACAGCGACGGGGAGGTGGTGACTGTGGCGGTGACCGTCTTCGTCGGCTCCTCGCCTCCGTCGGAGCAGCCTGCGAGGGCGAGGCAGGCGGCGGCGAGCAGGGTGGTGGTGGCGTGGCGCATGGGTCCCCCAAGGTGGTGTCGCGGGTGGGGGACGATATCGGATGTGCGCACCGTGTGAAGGCGGAATGGCCTGAGGCTCTCTTCCCCTGGTGGCGGGGAGGAGAGCCTCATGCATGCGGGCGGGGTCAGGTGAGTTGCTGTGCGCTGATCAGCGGGTGGGGTTCGAGGGACACCCAGTCGCAGCCGCCGTGCGCGTGGACCGCGCCGCTTTCCTCGTCCTGCCACGCGTTGTCGAGGTCGAACGGAATCTGTTGGGCGGCTGCGACGAACGGGCCCTTGGCGGCTTCCTTCGTCGTGTAGACGCCGAGGACTGTGCCGCCTTCGTGGTCTTCTCCGGTGGCGAGGACCCAGACGATCGGTCCGGTCGGCTGCTGGCGGTGGGCGAGCTCGGTCATGGGGTTCTCCTGTCGGGTCGGGTCAGGCGGTCAGGGCGATGACGGCAGGCACAAACGTGCGCACCAAATCCATCGGGACGATCTCCCCGCAATCCACGAGATAGCAGTCCCAGACTGCGGCGCGCCCCACCCCGGCAAGCGCGACGATCCCGCCGTCGGCGTCGAACTCCCACTCGTCGCTCACCGTCTGGTCGGTGTGGCTGCCGCGAATGTCGACGAGGAGACCGCCGGGGTGGCGGACCAGGAAATGCAGGGGCAGCCCATCGCAGTGGCCGACTTCAACGATCGGCCATCCGGTGACGTCGTGGACGGCGATGGCGAGGCCAGCGCAGGCGCCGCGGGTGAATGCTTCGATGGCGTCGGGGGTGATGGTGCCGGGGGTGAGATGCCAGCGCACGGGTTGGTGTCTCCTTGAGTTGGACGCGGGCGGCGACGGGGTGCAGGACGGTGGCCGGGGCTACTCGATCAGGCCCGGCACCCAGTCGGGTACGTCGGCGATCAGGGTCAGTTGGTCTTCGCTGTAGCCGCGGATCGATCCGGACGAGTCGCCGTCGAGGAGGACTCCGATGTCACCCCAACTGTCGGCGGGGAAGATGACGGTGCCGAACGCTCCGGCTGGTGCGAAGGCGTCGATGATGGTGACGTCGCCGATGACGCCGAATTCGGCGGTGGTGCGGATGCGCTGGCCGAACGTGAAGTTGGTTCAGGCGGCCTCCTGGTAGGTGGAGGCGAGGAGGTGGCGGGTGCCCTTGTAGCTGGTGAGGCCCGCGTACAGCGCCTCGTCGATGGGGCCGTAGGCGTAGACGTGGTTCCACTTGCCGGTCGTGCGGTGCTGTGCCCACACGCGGATCGGGCTGGTGCCGTGCTGCGCCCGGTAGGCCTTGGCGCAGTGCCGGCCGAGCCAGGACACCTTGCCGTCGGGGAGGTCCGCGCCGCCGATGCGCTGAAGGAAGCCGGTGATGAGGATGAGCCTGCCGGCTTCGACTGCGGCGGCGATGTGGCCAGAGAGGGTGCGGTAGCCGAGGGCGCGGCTGGTGTGGGTGGCGGTGCGAAGGGTGTTGCGGCGGGTGCGGGTGGCGGCGGTCATCTGGGCTCTCCCTGGGGCGGTTCTGCTGGTTGAGGTGAGGGCCGGGGCAGGGCGCGGTGAGGGGCGCCCTGCCCCGGCGGGTCAGATCCCGGCGGCGTTGCAGTAGTGGGCGATGACGGCCTGGCCGGTGCCGATGATGGCTTCCTTGGCGGTGGCGCCGTTGCTGATGCGGCGGGTGAGGGAGGCGCGGATGGTGTCGAGGACTTCGTCGCGGGTCATGCGGGCGCCGACTTCTTCGAGGTTGTGGCCGGGGTGGTTGCCGGCGGCAATGACGCGGGTGGCGTAAGCGGCGATGGTGGCGACGGCGTCTTCGATGTTGCGGATGGTGATGGTCTTGTTCTGCATTGCTGCCCCCTCGGTGCGGCGTTCCCTTATGACTACAAGGTATGCCTACGCCGTTCTCATGTCAACCGTGTAGGCACATTGCGTCTGCCTACAGTGGTGGCATACTGGGGTCATGTCAGACCACTACCAAGAGCAGCTCGAAGAAGTCCGCGCCATCGCGCGCCGGATCAAGGAACGCGAGAGCCAGAACGACGAGGACCGCGACCGCATCCGCGCCCTCATCCCGCGACTCTTCCCCGAGCCCAAGCCGTACCCGCGCGGCCGACTCAGCGAAGTCGTCGAAGCCACCGGCTACACGCGCGAGTACGTCGCCCGCATCCGCGACGGGAAGGTGAAGCCGTCATGACCACGCGCACCACTTGGGCGCGCAACACCAAGCCGGAAGTCCCCTGTGTAGGCGACAACGCGCCGCGAGCCTGCCGCCATAGGCACCGCCGCTACGGCATGACCTGCGCCGACTACGCCGCTCTCCTCCGGCGGTCCGGCGGCAAGTGCGAGATCTGCCGGGTGCCCGGCATCGAGACGAGCCACGGCTACCTCGTGATCGACCACGACTACGCCTACGGCTTCAGCGGCGGCGCGGTGCGCGGTCTGCTGTGCTCGCCGTGCAACACCCGGATCGCGTACCCGACGAACGGTGCGCACGCCGAGGCCAAGGCGCAGTACCTTGCGAGCCCCTGGCACCTAGAGCGCCCGGCGCCCAGCGAGGAGACCACCCGATGAGCGAGACCGAGGCCCTGCGCGCGGCCCTGCGCGAGGAACTGTCGTACCTCTGGACTGACCTCCAGACCGCCCGCCGCGACGCCTACAAAGGCGGCTGGTCGATGCAGTGCGACTGGATCGTCGAACGCATCAAGACGATCACCCCGCTCGTCGGCCCCACCCCGTGGACCGAACTCGACATCCAACTGATCGAGGACGGCGTGTACCAGCGCATCCACCAGGAGATCGGGGTGGACGCGCCGTACGACGAAGACGGAGTACGCCAGCACCGGGCCCGGCTGAACGCGAGCACACGCGGCCTGTAGCCCACCGCATGACGAAGGCCCCGCACCGTTTCCGGGCGGGGCCTCACGTGCGGCGGCGCCCCAATCCGAAGACAGGAGCGCCGCCACCAGATCGACTGCTGGCGGGAAGGCCGTCGCAGCTCGGCCAGCCCGCTGCGTGCTGCGAACACGCAGTTGTGCCCCCGCAGCCGATCCGGCCTCCGACCGTAGACCCGCACCCGCGTGGCGTCAGTCACCCGAACGAGTGAAGGCCCCGCTAGGACGGGGGGACCTAGCGGGGCCAATGCCGGGCACTACCCGGCGCGAGACACCAGTGTGGCAGGCCGGCTACTCCTGCGTCTCCTCTTGCGGAGTGCCGGGAACAGGCTTGTCCGGGGTCGGGAAGTAGCCGCCGCGGGATGCCTGGTAGGTGGTCTCGTGGCCTTGCAGCCGCGGGTCGTCGGGCTCGGGGTTCTTGGTCCAGCCGAGTGCCATGATGTTGGTTCTCCTGTCTCGTCGAGATGGGTGGACCGGCGCGGCCGATGTCTTGGCGGATGGCGGCCGCGCCGGGGTCTATGAGGTGGTCAGCCGTCGCTCGGATCGGGTGTCTCGGCGACCTTGAGGTTCGGCCGGTACTTACGGATCCGGCCGATCCGCTCCTTCGCAAAGTCCGGCGCGTTGGTCGAGAACTCGTCGAGGAACGTCCCGTCCTCATCGGTCACGCGGTAGCGGATGAACTCCATGAGGGATCCCTTCAGATCGGTCAGCGGCCCCAGCAGTTCGCCAGGACCAGCGCGAGCATGAACGCGACAAACAGACAACTTCCGTCCGGGAGAATCCCGTCGCCGCGCGCCGCCGAATGAACCCGCCGTACGCCGTCCCCCGCGGCCGGCCGGAGTCCTCCGTGCGCGTCGTGGCGGTGCGCCAAAAGGTCGTCCTCGGCGTCGGCCTGGCGGTCGCGGCGGGCGGGTGAGACGGCCTGGCAGTGGGCGCACCAGTACTCGTACGGCATCGGGTCTCCGGGCGGTTCAGGGTTTCTTCAGCGAGTGCGCGCGGTGCCGATCAGCCGGGTCGGTGATGATCGTCATCCCCTCTCGGGACTCCACCCGCAACTCGTTGTTGGCGTTGGCGTTGGCTGCGTTGGTGCAGGTCAACGAACCAACGGCAGGGCTGTCGAGGGCAGGGGGGAGGGGCGGCAGATCGTGCCGGTGGACGCCGGGCCCGTTCCCGCCCGCCGTGCGCACCCCGTCCCGCACCCGTATGCCGGCCTCGGAGAGCACCTCGCGGACGGCCCGCGTGTCGGCCGCTTGGAGGGGCTGGCGGAGGGCGGTGAGGAGGATGCCGCGGTCGTCGCCGATGAGGTCGCGGACCAGGTCTGTCACGTCCTGCGGATCCGGCCCGGCGGGCTCCTCCCCCGTGGGTTCGTCGTCGTCTTCCTCGTCGTCGTGCCTGGCCTCCTTGGGGGCGTGCATCCATGCGGCTGTGCAGGCGACGGCGAGGCCGTAGGGGATCCAGGTCCGGTACCGGTTCGCGGCGTACAGCAGGACAGCGGCGGCGATGAGGACGGTCTTCCAGCCGAAGCGGGCGATCAGGCGCAGCAGGAGGATGCGGAAGCCGTCGCCGAGTGGCCCGGTGAGGGCGAGCACGGCGCGGACACGGTCGGCAAGGGCGCGCATCAGGACACCTGCGTTCCGAGGTTTGCGATCGCCTTCGCGACCTGCCCCCACACCCCGCCGGCGCCGGATGCCGCGTACCAGAAGACGATGCCGAGGATGGCGACCTGCTTCGTGGTCAGCTTCTTGAACCCGATGACGATGGCCAGGGTGAGTGCGACGGCCGCCATCGTCACACCTGGCACGAGGCCGCGGGCTGCGGTGAGGCCGCCGTTGACGAGGTCGGGGATGATCGCGAACACTCCGCCAGCCGCGTAGTACGACGATCCGGCGAGCATGCCGAGGACGAGGCAGGGCCACCAGCCGAGGGGTTTGACCTTGCCTCCGCCTTTGATGCCGACGAGGAGCAGCACGGTGAGGGCGACGGCGAGGCCGACGATGCCGAGGTTGCCGAACACGCTGGTCACGACGGGTTCCTTCAGGATGTGGGGGCGTACAGGAGTACGCCGACGGCGATGGAGGAGACGGGGACGGCGGCGCACCAGGCGAAGGGCCACGCCCAGGTGCGGGAGCGCCGGTACAGGCCGAGGATGCAGGCGCCGAGGCCGTACAGGACCCACGCTGTGGGGGTGGTCCAGTTGCCGGCGGCGTACCAGGCGGCGGTGTCGGTGGCCCAGCCGACCCAGCCGAGCGGCCAGCCGACGGCTGCTGCGGTGGCGTGGCGGATGAGCCAGCGCATCCGGCGCGGAACGTTGTCCCAGGCGTCGAGGAGGGACTGCCGGGCGGCCTCTCGCTCCTGCTTGCGGGCGGCCGGGTGTCGGGTCTCGGTGTGGGGCCTGGCTCTTATAAACATATCC
>NZ_JARGEE010000503.1:0-5811 GCF_033794485.1 Streptomyces sp. MB09-02B | reverse complement strand
CGGGGGGCGGCCGGAGACGGTGGCGCCGAAGACGACGTCGTCACGGCCGGTGGCCTGGGCCAGGGCCAGCGCCCAGGCACCCTGCACCACCGTGTTCATGGTCACGCCCTGGCCCCGCGCCCAGGAGGCCAGCGCTCCGCTGACGGCGGGGTCCATGGTGAAGGAGACGTGCTCGGGCGGTGCCGAAGCCACCGCGCCGGCCGGGGCGAGCAGGGTGGCCTGGTCGAGGCCGGCGAGGGACTCGCGCCAGGCCTCCCGGGCGGCGTCCCGGTCACGGGCGTCGAGCCAGGTGAGGTAGTCGCGGTACGGACGGACCCGGGGCAGCGCGGAGGGGTCGCCCGCAGCGGCGTACAACGTCATCAGTTCGCGCAGCAGCACCGGCATCGACCAGCCGTCGAGCACGATGTGATGGTTCGTCATCACCAGCCGGACCCGGTCGTCGGACAGGCGTATCGCCATGAACCGCAGCAGGGGCGGGCGGCCCAGGTCGAACCGTCGTGCGCGGTCCTCGGCGGCGAGCCGGTCGGCCTCCGCAGCCCGCGCCTGCCCGGGCCGACTCGTCAGGTCGACGTCCTGCCAGGGAAGTTCGACGTCCTGGAGGACGAGCTGCGCCCAGGCGCCGTTCTTGCGCTGGCGGAACCCGGCGCGCAGGTTGGCGTGCCGCCGCAGCAGGGCCCGCGCCGCGGCACGCATCCGGGCACCGTCGTAGGAGCCCTCCAGCTCGAACGCGACCTGGCCGACGTAGAGGTCGGGTCCCTCGCTGTGGAGCAGCCCGAGGAACACGAAGCCCTCTTGCAGCGGGGACAGCGGAAGGATGTCCTCGATCTTGCTACGCGAACGAGACGGTTGCTGGCTCACTGCTCAATCTCCCACTCGGACTCAAGGTCGGACTCGAACTCCTCGATCTCGGACTGACTGAGCGAGTCGAGTGTCACGTCGGACGGGGTCAGGCCACCCGCACCGGGGCGGCCGGCGTGCTCTACCAGGGCTTCGAGAGCCCGGAACCAGTGCCCGGCCAACAGCCGGGCGTCCTGGTCGGGGACCAGGCGGCGTGCGTAGGTCCAGTCGGCACGCAGGTGAGGGCCGTTCTCCCCTTCGTACGCGACCGCGCTGATCTCCACCGCGTGGGCCATCGGCGCCATGGGGCGCGAAGCCGCGACGCCGCCGCCGATCACGGTCCACGGCTTGGGCCTGCCCGCGGCCGAAGTGGTGCGCCGCCCCAGGTAGTTGAAGCCGAACTCGGGCTCGGGCAGCCGGGCGAGGCGGGGGCCCGCGATGGGGTTGAGGTGGCGCAGCAGGCCGTAACCGATGCCGTCGCCCGGCACGGCGCGCAGTTGCTCCTTGATCTGCTTGAGGCTGTCGCGCAGGGCGTCGCCGTCCCGGCGCAGCCGGGTCCAGTCGGCGACGTCCGGCGCGAGCCGCACCGGGTGGAGGGCGGTGAACCAGCCCGCGGTGCGGCTGAGTTCGGCGCCGGGTACGGCGTCCTCGTGGCGGCCGTGGCTCTCCAGGTCGACCACGACGGGCGCGTCGGGGTCCTCGCCGCGGTCGCGCCGCCACTCGGCGACGGCGAGCGCGAAGGCGGTCAGCAGGACGTCGTTCACGCCGGCGTTGACGCTGCCGGGAACCTGCGTGAGCAGGGCCTCGGTCGTCGCGGCCGGCAGGTCGAGGCTGAGGTGCCCCGACCGGCCCTGGACGTCGCGTGCGCGGTCCACCCGCAGCGCGGCCTCCCCGGCGGGGGTGGCCTGCCTGGCGAGCGTGGTCTCCCAGTGGGCCGTCTCGGCCTCGACGCGCGGGTCGGTGGCGAGCCCCTCCAACGAGGTGGCCCACTGCCGCCACGAGGTGCCGACGGGGGCGAGTTCGGCCCCGTCGTACGCCGCCGCGAGGTCCGGCACGAGGATGCTCCACGTCACCGAGTCGACCACCAGGTGGTGGGCGACCAGGATCAGCAGTCCGTCCTGCCCGGCCCCCCGGTCGATCCTGACCGCCCGGAACACGCGTCCTCGGGCGGGCGCGAGGCGGTCCCTCGCGGCGCACGCCGGCCCGGTGACCAGGCCCTCGATGGCGTCGGCGGAGCCGGCCGCTTCGACGACGTCGAGGAGCTCCGCGGCCGACACGCTGCCCGGCCTGCGGACCTCCGTGGTCCCGTCGGGGCGGACGAGCAGCCGCAGCGCGTCATGGTGGTCGAGCACCTTCTGCAGGGCGCGGGCCAGGCGGTCCGCGTCCAGCACGCGCGGCAGGGACACCACGACGGACTGGTTGAAGTCGTCGCCGCCCAGGCCGAGTTCGGCGATCCTCGCCATCACGGGCGTCAGCGGGGCGGGGCCGTAGGGCTCGACCTCGGCGACCTGTGACGCGGTGTCGTCCTCCCGGCTGCCGAGCGCCTCGGCCAGCTGAGCCGTCGACTGGTGCTCGAAGACATCGCGGACGGCGAGGGGGAGCCCCGCCGCACGGGCCCTGCTGACGAGCTGGATGGACAGGATGCTGTCGCCGCCCAGATCGAAGAACCCGTCGTCGGTCCCGACCGTCGGCAGGCCCAGCACCTCGGCGAAGAGCGTGCACAGCAGCTCCTCGACGGGTGTGCGGGCGGCCCGCCCGGTGGACCTCGCGGCGTAGTCGGGGGCGGGCAGCGCCTTGCGGTCCAGCTTGCCGTTCGCGGTCAGCGGCAGGGCGTCGAGGACGACCAGCGCCGACGGCACCATGTAGTCGGGCAGGGCCTGGCGCACGAAGGCACGCAGCCCGTCCGTGTCCACCTCGCCGGCCCGGCCCTCCGCCGCCACCACGTAGCCCACCAGGCGCCGGTCACCTGGCCGGTCCTCGCGGACGACGACGGCGGCCTGGGCCAGTTCGGACCGGGTCGCGAGGACCGCCTCGATCTCGCCCAGCTCCACACGGAAGCCGCGGATCTTCACCTGGTCGTCGGCGCGCGCCAGGTACTCCAGCTCGCCCGCCGGGTTGTAGCGCACCAGGTCGCCCGTGCGGTACATCCGCTCGCCCGACCCGCCGAACGGGTCGGCGACGAACCGCTCGCAGGTCAGGTCGGCGCGGTGCAGATAGCCGCGCGCCAGACCGCTGCCGGAGACGAACAGCTCCCCCGGCACGCCCGCGGGAACGGGCTGGAGGTACCGGTCGAGGACGTACGCCCGCGTGTTCCCCGTCGGCCGCCCGATCGGCAGCGTGCCCCGCGCCGCGTACGGCGCCCTGACCTCGTGCTGCGTCACGCACAGCGTCGTCTCCGTCGGCCCGTACAGATGACGCAGCACCGTGTCCGGAGCGTGCTCCAGAACCCGGGCGACCGCGGCCGGCGAGACCACGTCACCACCGGTCAGCACCTCCCGCACCCCGGCGAAGCACTCCGGAGCCTCCTCGGCGATGACCCGGAAGAAGCCCGCGGTGAGGTGGATCGCGGTGATGCCGTGGGTGGAGATCAGCTCGGTGATCGCGGCGGCGTCCAGATGCCCGGGCGGCGCCACGACGACCGTCCCGCCGGAGACCAGGGGCACCCACATCTCGTAGCAGGACACGTCGAACGCGTGCGGGGCGTGCAGCAGCACCCGCTCGTGCGTGCCCGGTCGCCAGCAGTGGTCACGGACGAGGTCCACGACTCCGCGCTGGGTGACGGCCACGCCCTTCGGCAGCCCGGTGGACCCGGACGTGTACATCACATACGCGAGGTCCTGCGGGCGCAGCCCCACGCTCAGCTCGCCGTCGTGCCGTGCGCCGGACGGGGCGCCGTACTCGTCCACCACCACAACCCGGGCGCCCAGTTCCCCGGCCCGATCGGCCTCCGCACGGTCGGCGAGGATCACGGTGGCGGCGGTGTCCGCCACGACGTAGCGCATCCGGTCCAGCGGATAGGTGTCGTGGAGCGGCACATACGCGCCGCCGGCCTTCGCGATGGCCAACGTGGCCACGACGTGCGTCAGGGACCGCTGCATCAGCATGACCACCGGAGTCCCCGGCCGCACCCCCTCCTGGCGCAGAACACGCGCCAACCGGTGCGCACGGGCGTCGAGTTCGGCGTACGACACGGTCGTCGCGCCCTGCACCGCGGCCGGCGCGTCGGGTGTGCGGGCCACCTGCGCCGCGAACAGCTCGGGCAGCGTCGCGTCCAGGCTCTCCAGCGTGGTGGAGGTCCCCTCGCCGAGCAGCCGGCGCCGCTCGGCCTCGCCCAGGATGCCCACCTGGGAGAGCCGGATGCCGGGGTCGGCGGTGACCTCTTCCAGCGTCCGTACGAACCGCTCCACCAGGGACCGCGCCGTCGACCTGTCGAACAGATCGGTCCGGAAGTCCAGGGCCCCGGTCAGCCCGGTGCTCCGGCCCTCGCCGTCCCGCGTCTCCGCGAGGGCGAAGGCGAGGTCGACCTTGGCAGCGCCGAGCCTGCTGCGCTCCGCGGTGACCCGCAGCCCCGGCAGGCCGAGCGAGGCGTCCGGGTCCGTCTCCGCCGTGCTCAGGACGAGCATGACCTGGAAGAGCGGGTGGTGCGCCAGCGTGCGAGCCGGGTTGAGGGCCTCGACGAGCCGCTCGAAGGGCAGGTCCTGGTGCGCGTAGGCGGCCAGGTCGGCGCGCCGCGTGTGCTCCAGGAGCTGCTGGAAGGTGGGGTTGCCGCTGGTGTCGGTGCGCAGGACGAGCGTGTTGACGAAGAAGCCGATGAGGTTCTCCGTCGCGTCGTCCGTGCGCCCGGCGACCGGCGTCCCGATCGGGATGTCCTCGCCGGCGCCGAGCCGGGTGAGGAGAGCCGCGAGGGCGGCCTGCAGCACCATGAACGTGCTGGTGTGCGTGGTGCGCGCCAACTCGGCCAAGCGGGCGTGCAGTTCAGCGCCGAGCGTGAACCCGACGCGGTCGCCCGCCTGGCCGGCGACAGCGGGCCGGGGCCGGTCGGTGGGCAGGTCGAGCTGCTCGGGGAGCGCGGCGAGCGTGTCCTTCCAGTAGGCGAGTTGCCTGCCCGCGATGCTGTCCGCGTCGGCGTCGTCGCCGAGGACCTCTCTCTGCCACAGGGCGTAGTCGGCGTACTGGACGGGCAGCGCCTTCCAGCCGGGCGCGTCGCCCGCGCACCGCGCCGTGTAGGCGGCGGCGAAGTCCTGGGCCAGGGGTGTGCGGGACCAGGCGTCGGTGGCGATGTGGTGGATGAGCAGCAGCAGGACGTGCTCCTGCTCGGACAGGCGGAACAGGGTTGCCCTCACGGGAATGCCGGCCGCCAGATCGAAGGCGTGATGGGCGGCCTCCGACAGCTTCGCATCGAGCCCGTCCTCATCGCCGCCGACGTCGACCACGGTCAACGGAAGGAGCTCGGGCGCGTACGCGTGGATGACCTGCCGGGGCCCGTGCTCGTCCTCGGCGTAGGTGGTGCGCAGGCTTTCGTGGCGGGCGACGAGGTCGCGCAGGGCGTGGTGCAGGGCGTCCTGGTCGAGGGTGCCGGTGAGGCGAAGGGTCGTGGGGATGTTGTAGGTGGGGGTGGGTCCTTCGAGCTGGTGGAGGAACCACAGCCGCTGCTGGGCGTAGGAGAGGGGGACGCGCTCGGGCCGGGCCTGTGCGGTGAGCGCGGTGCGGGCACGGTCGGCCCCGTCGAGCGCCCCGGAGAGTCCGGCGATGGTGGGCGTCTCGAAGAACTGCCGCACGGACACCTCGACGCCCAGGGTGGTGCGGACACGGCTGACCAGGCGGGTGGCGAGCAGGGAGTGGCCGCCCAGCTCGAAGAAACTGTCGTCGATGGTGACACCGTCGACACGCAGTACCTCGGCGAACAGCGTGCAGAGGATTTCCTCGCGGGGGGAGCGGGGGGCTCGTCCGGTGGTGGTGTGGGCGGTGTAGTCG
>NZ_JARGEE010000502.1:0-5831 GCF_033794485.1 Streptomyces sp. MB09-02B | reverse complement strand
GGGCCGGGAGGTGGTGAGGTCAATGGCCCAGAGGGCGGCGGGGCAGCGGTGAGGAGTAGACGACGCTCGTCGTCACCGACCCGAGGGCGCCGATCTTGCCCGACACCTCCTCCAGGTGGCGCATCGAACGGGCCGCGACCTTGATCACGAAGCAGTCGTCGCCCGTGACATGGTGCGCCTCCAGGATCTCGGGCGTGACGGCCACCAGATCGTGGAACGGCTTGTAGTTCCCGGTGGGGTAGCGCAGGCGGACGAACGCCAGGATCGGCAACCCCAGCCGCTCCGGGTCCACGACGGCCGCGTAGCCCTGGATCACGCCCGCCTCCTCCAGCCGCCGCACCCGCTCGGTCACGGCGCTCGCCGACATCGAGACGGCACGAGCCAACTCGGCGAAGCTGGCCCGGCCCTCGCGCTGGAGGACCTCCAGGATGCGCCAGTCGGTGGCATCGGGCAGATACGGGGAATTCGCGGCCATCCTCGATGAATAGCAGGGGTATCCCCGGCTGAACAAGGCCCGAGCCGTGGATCGCCCCTTCAGGGCGGTGATCATCCGCCGTAGATTTCCGGTGAGGGAAACAAGGGCTTCCCCGAGGGAAAGGCCAGCTCATGACCGTCGCCACCGCATCCGTCGCTACCGCGTCCGCCGTCACCGCGTCCGCCGTGAACCCTGTCCTGCGGGTCGCCCCCGCCGCCCCGGCCGAGGCCGCCGCGTACTTCCGGGCCAGCCTCGTCTTCCACGCCGACGTCTCCGACGTCCACGCCGCCCTCGCCGCCGATGGCGACCCCGGTTTCGTGGTCCTCGACTCCCGCTCCACCGCGTCCTGGGACCAGGGGCACGTCCCGGGCGCGGTCCACCTCCCCACCGCCCTCATCCCCGAGCAGGCCGAGCGACTGCTCGACAGGTCCGTGCCGGTTGTCACCTACTGCTGGGGTCCCGGCTGCAACGGCGCGACCCGCGCCGCCCTCGCCCTCGCCGAACTCGGCTTCCAGGTCAAGGAGATGCTCGGCGGGTTCGAGTACTGGGCGCGCGAGGGCTTCGCCTACGAGACCTGGGAGGGCGAGGCGCGACGCACGGCAGACCCGCTGACCGCGCCCGTGGACGCCGAGGACTGCGGCTGCTGACCTCGGGTGCCGACACCGCCCCTGTCCGTTGCTGACAGACTGTCAAGAGGCGCTTGGGGGCGGCGAGTTCGGTGCGACGGCCGCCGTGTAGCTTCTGGACATGGCTGGATACGCGGACGCGGCGGTGGTGCCCGATGTGGTGCGGTGGGTGGAATCGAGCGGGGGACCACTCCTGGCGCTACCAGAGGCGGTGCTCCCGTTCTGGGCGGGCGCCGACGGCGACGAGACGTCCTCGGACTACGACCGTGCCTGCGAGGTCGACGGACCCGTCGGCCTGCTGCCGGTCGGCGACACCCGAGCCCTGGTCCTCGGCGACGAACCCGCGTCCACCGCGTACCTGCCCGAGCACGGCGTCTTCGTCCGCTGGTACGCGGCCGACTCCGGGACCGAACTCCTCGCGGGCGTTCCGGCGGCGCTTGCCAGCGCGGCCTGGGGGCCGGAGCTGAGCTGGCGGGTGCCGGGTCCGGTGGTCCTCCTCGACGCCGTCTGGCCCGGCAGGTCGCTGAAGGAGACCGAGCACGTACGGGTGGAGCTGGCTCCCGGCCACTACGGGGTCAGCGCCGCGCGGGTCTCGACCGGCCCGGAGACCTGGCTCGGCCTGGTCAGGGTGAGACCCGTGGCCGACGCGTGAGGCCTGCGTGCGGGAGGGTGAACCCCTGATCGGGAGACGGGCCCTCGGGCGGGAGGCGGACACCGGGCCGGTAGTGAGAACGCCGACGCGGCATGCCATTCCGGGGCGACGCGAGGTCTTCGGTGCGGCGCGGGGCTTCGGCACGACGCGAGGCCTTCGGCACGACGTGGGGCCTTCGGCACGGCGCGAGGCCTTCGGCGTGACGCGAGATTTCCGGCACGGCGCAAGGTCTTCGGCGTGAAGCGAGTCCGGCCCACCGGAACCGGCCCACCGGAACCGGCGCGGCGGCCGGGCCCCGCCGTGGGTGGCGGTGGGCCCGGCCGGACCGGGTCACAGCCGGGACAGCTCGTCCACCAGGTCGTCCAGGCCCAGCGACCCCTGGGACAGCGCGGCCATGTGCCAGACTTTGGCGTCGAAGGCCTCACCGTGGCGCCGCTTGGCGTTCTCCCGGCCCAGCAGCCAGGCCCGCTCGCCGAGCTTGTAGCCGATGGCCTGCCCCGGCATCGTCAGATAGCGCGTCAGCTCGCTCTCCACGAAGTCCGCCGGTCGGCTGCTGTGGGCGCCGAAGAACTCCTGGGCCAGATCCACGGTCCAGCGCTCACCCGGGTGGAACGGAGAGTCCGCCGGGATCTCCAGCTCCAGGTGCATGCCGATGTCGACGATGACCCGGGCCGCCCGCATCATCTGCGCGTCCAGGTAACCGAGCCGCTCCTCCGCGTCCTTGAGGAAGCCCAGCTCGTCCATGAGCCGCTCCGCGTACAGGGCCCAGCCCTCGGCGTTGGCGCTGACGCCGCCGATCGTGGCCTGGTAGCGCGACAGGTCGTCCTTGACGTACACCCATTGCGCGAGCTGGAGGTGATGGCCGGGAACGCCCTCGTGGTACCAGGTGGAGACCAGGTCGTACACCGGGAAGCGGGTCGCCCCCATCGTCGGCAGCCACGTACGGCCGGGGCGGGAGAAGTCCTCGGTCGGGGCCGAGTAGTACGGGGCCGCCGCACCACCGGGCGGGGCGATGCACGACTCGACCTTGCGGACCGGCTCGGCGAGGTCGAAGTGGGTGCCGTCCAGCGCCTCGATCGCCTCGTCCATCAGCGACTGCAGCCACGCGCGGACCTCGTCGACGCCCTCGATGTGCCGGCCGTGCTCGTCCAGGTGCGCGAGCGCCACCCAGGGCGTCTCGGCGCCGGGCAGGATCTTCGCGGCCTCCTGCCTCATCTCGCCGAGCAGCCGGTGGAACTCGGCCCAGCCGTACGCGTACGCCTCGTCGAGGTCCAGGTCCGACCCCGTGAAGTAGCGGACCAGCCTGCCGTAGCGCTCCCGGCCGACCGTGTCCGGCGCCCCCTCGACCGCCGGGGCGTACACGTCACGCATCCAGTCGCGCAGCTCCACCACGGCCCGGGTCGCGCCACGAGCCGCCTCGTCCAGCTCGACGCGCAGCGACTCGGGACCCGCCGACGCGAAGTCCTCGAACCAGCCGCGCCCCGACCCGTCCGTGTCCGCCCACTCGGTGAGCTGGCCGATGAAGGTGGCGGTCGGGCGGGGGCCCGCGTACAGCTTGCGCTCCAGCCCGAGCGCCAGGGACTCGCGGTACCCGGCGTAGGCGGTCGGCACCGCGCGCAGCCGCTCCGCGATCGCCGCCCAGTCCTCCTCGGTCTCCGCCGGGGTGATCGTGAACACCTCACGCACCTCGTGCGGGGGCGTGACCATGTTGCCGACGGCGCGCAGCCCCTCCTCGGCCTCGTGTACGGCCAGCTCCGCCGTCAGCCGCTCGCGCAGCAGGCGCGCGCACCGGCGCTCGACATCGCTGTCCGCGCCCGGTCGCCGTTCCGCCTCGTCGAGCCGCGCCAGCGTCGTCCGGATCAGCTCCGCACGGGCCTCCTGACCGGCCGGCGAGGTGTCCGGCAGCTTGCCGGAACTCTCCTTCACACCCAGATACGTACCGGTCACGGGGTCGAGGGCGATGAGTTCGTCGACGTACGCGTCGGCGACCTCACGGGGCAGGGGGCTCTTGGTGTCAGACATGCCAACAATCTTGGTACGGCCACGGGATCGGCGTCAGCTGCTTAACCGGCGCTTGAGCCTTACGTCGGCCGGATTCCGCTCAGGGCGTGATGTGCCTGCGAGGTGCGTCCGGGTACATCGGGGACCGGTCGATGTTCGCCGGTTCAGGGCGCGGGCCGGTCCGTGGCCGGAGGCAGCAGAGGCCCGCACTCCCACTGCTGGAAGATCAACCGGGTCTCCACCCGCGCCACCTCGCGCCGGGACGTGAACTCGTCGAGGACCAGGCGCTGCAGGTCCGCCATGTCCGCGACCGCGACATGCACGAGGTAGTCGTCCGGTCCGGTGAGGTGGTACACGGTCCGCGACTCCGGCAACGCCCGGATCCGGTCCACGAACGGCCCCACCAACTCCCGCCGGTGCGGCCTGACCTGCACCGAAAGCAACGCCTCCAGACCCCGCCCCAGCTTGGCCGGATCCAGCCGCAGCTGATGGCCGAGGATCACGCCCGCGCGCCGCAGCCGCGTCACCCGGTCCAGACAGGTGGACGGCGCGACCCCGACCTGCGCCGCGAGATCCCGGTACGTCGTCCGGGCGTCGTTCTGCAACAGCCGCAGCAGATGGAGGTCCACCGGATCGAGTACGACGGAATCGGCCATTGTTCGAACGTAACACGGTGTTCGAGCCCCGAGGTCCGGTCGATGTTCACTCTGGCGTCCATGAACTCAGCGAGCACGCACGCGTACGACCACGCACGCACCACGCCGAGAGCACTGGCCACCGAGGCCGTGCACGCCGGCCGCGACGACCTCGCGCGCCAGGGCCTGCACGCCCCGCCGATCGACCTGTCGACCACCTACCCGTCGTACGACAGCCGGGGCGAGGCCGCCCGCATCGACGCCTTCGCCGGCGACGGCGCCCAGCCGGAGGGCCCGCCGATCTACGGACGGCTCGGCAACCCGACCGTCGCCCGCTTCGAGACCGCCCTCGCCCGCCTCGAAGGCACCGAGAGCGCGGTCGCCTTCGCCAGCGGCATGGCCGCCCTGAGCGCCGTCCTCCTCGTCCGCGCCTCGATGGGCCTGCGCCATGTCGTCGCCGTACGCCCCCTGTACGGCTGCAGCGACCATCTCCTCACCGCAGGGCTGCTCGGCACCGAGGTCACCTGGGTCGACCCGGCCGGCGTCGCGGACGCGCTGCGCCCCGACACGGGCCTGGTCCTGGTCGAGTCCCCGGCCAACCCGACCCTCGCCGAACTCGACCTGCGCGCCCTCGCGCACGCCTGTGGCTCGGTCCCGCTCCTCGCGGACAACACCTTCGCCACGCCCGTCCTGCAACGCCCCGTCGAACAGGGCGCCCGGCTCGTCCTGCACAGCGCCACCAAGTACCTCGGCGGGCACGGGGACGTCATGGCCGGGGTCGTGGCCTGCGACGAGGAGTTCGCCGGACGGCTCCGCCAGGTCCGCTTCGCCACCGGCGGCGTCCTGCACCCGCTCGCCGGCTACCTCCTCCTGCGGGGCCTGTCCACGCTCCCGGTCCGCGTCCGGGCGGCCTCCGCGACCGCCGCCGAACTCGTCCGCCGGCTCGCCGCCGACCCGCGCGTCACCCGGGTCCACTACCCGCGCATCGGCGGCGCCATGATCGCCTTCGAGGTGCACGGCGACCCCCACGAGGTCATCGCCGCCGTCCGCCTCATCACCCCGGCGGTGAGCCTCGGCAGCGTGGACACGCTCATCCAGCACCCGGCCTCGATCAGTCACCGCATCGTGGAGGAGTCGGACCGCCGCGACGCCGGCGTGTCCGACCGCCTCCTGCGCATGTCGGTGGGCCTGGAGGACACGGAGGACCTGTGGGCGGACCTGGACCACGCGTTGGGCGAGAGGGCCGCGGGGCTGCCGAGGGAGTGGACGAAGGACGAGGGGCCCGCACTCTCGACGGGTCGCGCCTGATCCTCGACCACGGCCCGGGCCGCCGGCACGGACGGGGCTTCCTAATGCTGTTGTCAAGCTGCGCTGGTGACTGGTGGTGTGACTTGATAGCACCGTCGGTCGCGGATGAGGGCCCACAGGACGTTGACGCGTCG
>NZ_JARGEE010000501.1:0-5844 GCF_033794485.1 Streptomyces sp. MB09-02B | reverse complement strand
GACGCCCTGCTGCGCAACTGGCCGACCCCGCCGTCCGGTTGACCGGGGCGCCCCGGTCAACCGGACGGCGGGGTCGGCCAGTTGCGCAGCAGGGCGTCGAGGGCGTCCAGGACGCGTTCCCAGCTCTCCTGCGAGTCGGGGGCGCTGTGGCTGAAGCCGCCGGCCGCCTCCAGGCTGACGTAGCCGTGGAAGACGCTGCCCAGGAGCCGGACGGCGTGGGTCTGGTCCGGCTCGGTGAGGTCGTAGCCGCGCAGGATCGCCCGGGTCATCTGCGCGTGCCGGCCACCGGCGCTCGCCGCGGCCGCCTCGGGGTCCAGCCTCAACTGGGCCGCCGCGTACCGGCCGGGGTGCGCGCGGGCGTAGCCGCGGTACACGTCGCCGAGGGCCGCCAGCGCGTCCTTACCGGCCCGGCCGGCGAGCGCGGCGGCGCCCCGGTCGGCCATCTCCTCCAGGGCCAGGAGGGCGATCCGGGTCCTGAGGTCATGGGAGTTACGCACGTGCGAGTACAGGCTCGCGACCTTCACGTCGCAACGGCGGGCCAACTCCGAGACGGTCACCTCGTCGAAGCCGATCTCGTCGGCCAACTCGGCGCCCGCGAGGGCGAGACGTTCCGGGCTGAGCCCCGCACGCACCATGCCCGTGCCACCGTCCTTCCGATCCGTTCGACGGTGTCGATTATGCGACTGCCTAAAGGCTTTAGGCAAGTGACGACAACTCCTAGGCCACGGGTCTCCGTGTCGTATGGGCCCTCTTGTTGCCCGGGAGTCGAACATGTAGACCACCTGTGGTCGACCGGCCCCCGCGGGCCGTGGTCGCCACCCGCACCGGCACGTCGTAGGAACCGCTCCAGAAGGAACCCCACTCCAGGAGGTAGCGTGCGTCCGCCGAGACCCGGCCCGAGATCCGCACTGTTCAGCGTCGCCGCCGTCACCGTCACCGTCACCGCAGGGTCCCTGCTCGTCGCCCCGCACTCCGCGGGCGCCGACCCCAGGCCGCCGGTCCGCGAGGGACCGGCCCTGTCGCCGGGTGCCGCCCAGGCCCCGGCGAGCGCGACCCGGCGGGCCCTGGCCCAACCGGTCGCCGACCTCGCCGACACGGCCGGTTCCAGCCGCGGTTACCCCCGCGAGCAGGTCCTCTCCCCGGACCCGGAGAACCCCGCCGACAAGTCCCTCAAGCTGGGCCTCACGCCGTACCACGCCATCGCCCCGAAGCTGAACGCCCTCCAGCGGCTCGGCGACCGGGTGAGCGTGGAGGTCGCCGGGCGGTCGGCCGGCGGGCACCGGCTCTACCTCGTCACCGTGACCGCCCCCGAGACCGCACGCCAGGCCCGCGACCAGGCGCGGATGCGTGAACTCATCGAGTCCGCGCCCCGGTCGGCCGCCAGGAGCCCGGAGATCAGGAAGACGTACAAGGCTCCCGTCTTCTTCAACAACAACATCCACGGCAACGAGTGGGAGGGCACCGACGCGTCCCTGAAGCTCGTCGAGCGGCTGGCGACGGCGACCGACGCCGGCACGAAGGACCTCCTCGCCCACTCCCGGCTGTACTTCAACATCACCGCCAACCCGGACGGCCGGATCGCGGGCACCCGCGCCAACGCGGTCGGCTTCGACATGAACCGGGACTTCGTCACCGCCTCGCAGCCCGAGGTGCGGGCGATGCGGCGGATCCAGATCGACAAACAGCCCGTCGTCATGCTCGACCTGCACGGGTACGTCAACGGCACCCTCATCGAGCCGACCACTCCCCCGCACGGCGAGAACTACGAGTACGACCTCTTCCTGAAGAACACCTACGCGAACGCCCTCCGCATGGAGTCCGCCGTCAACGGCCTCGGCCTCACCCCCGGGAAGGACGGCGTCGAACCGGCCCAGATCCCGTTCCGTGACTCGGAGGAGGGGTGGGACGACTGGCCGCCGATCTTCACCCCGCAGTACGCGGCCTTCCACGGCACGGTCGCCGCGCACACCGTGGAGATCCCGCTCCAGGTGAACAACGCGGCGTACGAGTCGCTGCCGGTGGAGGAACTCCGCCGCCGGTCCGCGATCAACGTCGACGTGGCGGGCGCGGCGCTGCGCGCGACCCTCGACTTCGTGCGGGAGAGGCGGACCTCGCTGGTCGCCGACCAGATCGAGGTGTTCCGGCGCGGCGCCGCGGGCGCCGCCCAGGTCCCGGTCTCGGCGGAGAGCGTCCCCGGGGTGCCCGGCATCGGCCCCGAGGACGTCTACACGACCGACTTCCCGCGCGCCTACGTCATCCCCGCGGGCAGCGGCCAGCGCTCCGCCACGGCCGCCGCGCGCCTCGTCGACCACCTGCTCGCCAACGACGTCCGTGTGACCCGCGCGACCCGCGCCTTCCGGCTCGACGGCCGGTCGTACGCGAAGGGGTCCTACGTCGTCGACCTGCGTCAGCCCAAGCGCGGCATGGCCAATGTGCTGCTCGCCGACGGGCGGGACATCAGCGACAAGGTCTCGGCGATGTACGACATCTCCGGCTGGAGCCTGGGGCTGCTGTGGGGCGCCACCGTGGTGGAGGCGGACAGCGGTCGTCCGTCCGCCGTGCCGGCCCGGCCGGTCACGTCCGCCGCCCGCGTCGGACACGTCGCACCGCGCGGCGACCTGCGCCTCCGGCTCGACTCCCCGCAGGAGATCGCCGCTCTCAACTCGCTTCTGAAGGACGGCGTTGCGGTACGTCGGGCGGCCGACGGCAGCGCGCTCGTGCCGTCCTCGGAACGTCGGAAGGCCCAGGCGCTCGCCCGGTCGTACGACGTGGTCTTCGACGCGGCCAAGGGCCCGAAGGGCACGCCGCTGCGCCCGGTCCGCGTGGCCGCCGCCGTCACGGCGGGCGAGTTGTTCGCGCTGCGCGAGATGGGCTTCGACGTGGTCCCGGTCTCGACGGCCGTCCTCAACGCGGGCTTCGACTGGTCCCGAGCCGATGTGCTGTTCGTGTCGTCGGGGCTGTCCTACGGCGGCCTGAACGAGTCCGCACGTACGGCCCTCACCGGTTTCCTCTCCGGACACGGGCTGGTCGGCCGGGGCACCGCCGGCGCGGGGCTCGCCTCGGCCACCGGGCGGCTGCAGGCCACGGCGGTCCAGGGCAACGGGGACGCCAACGGCGTGGTGCGCGTGGTGAACGCGGGCGGCGCGGTGACCGGCGGTGCCCCGGACCACAGCTTCGTCTACGCGCCCGTGTGGTTCACCGGGCTGGGCGACGGGGTGAGGGTCGAGCAGTCGTACGGCAGCGGGAACCCGCTGGTGTCCGGGCACTGGCGGCCGTCGCAGGACGGCTCCGGCGGCCCGGCGGCCGCGGCGGGCCGGGCGTCCGTGATCAGCGGACCGAACGCGGTCCTGTTCGGCACGGAACCTCTCTTCCGTGCCCACCCGAAGGGGGAACTCCCGCAGGTGGGCCGGGCGTTGCTGACGGTGAGCCGGTGACGGGTGTCAAGGAAACAGGAGCGTGCATGACCGAGGGAACCCGGACGGCCGCCGTCCACGACACGGCCGCAGCGCAAGGCACGGCCGAAGTGCACGGCACGGTCGCCGACGGCTTCGAGGCGGTGCGTGAGGAGTTCGCCGCGTTCGTGGTCGGTGAACGTGCCGACTACGAGGGCCAGTTGACCGCGTACGTGCATGGGCGGCGGGTCGTCGACCTGTGGGCCGGCCCCGCCGAGGAGGCGGCGACGGGCGGCGACGCGCTGCACGGCGTGTTCTCCTCCACCAAGGGCGCCGCCCATCTCGTCGTCGCGCTCCTCGTCCAGGACGGTGTGCTGGAGCTGGACCGCGAAGTCGCCCACTACTGGCCGGAGTTCGCGGCCGAGGGCAAGGGCGCGGTGACCCTGCGGGAGCTGATCTCGCACCGGGCGGGGCTCGTCGGCACCGATGCCGGGTTCACCCTGGAGGAGCTGGCGGACGACCGTGTCCTCGCCGAACGCCTCGCCGTGCAGCGCCCGTACTGGCGTCCCGGAGCCGCCTTCGGCTACCACGCGCTGGTCATCGGGGCGCTCACCGGCGAGGTCGTACGGCGGGCGACGGGCCGCACGCTCCAGGAAGTGTACGAGGAGCGGGTCCGCGCCCCGTACGGGCTCGATCTCTTCCTGGGGCTGCCGGCCGAGCACGAGCCCCGCTTCCGGACCGTGCAGCCGATGCTGCCGACGCCCGCGCAGCAGGCCGAGCTGGACGCGGTGCCCAGCGGCCCGCACACGCTGACGTCGATCGCGTTCAACAACCAGGTGCCCGAACCGGGTGAGCTGACGGACTTCCCCAACGCGCGGATCGTGCGCGCCGGCGGGCAGGCGTCGGCGGGTGGCATCGGCTCGGCGCGGGGGCTCGCCGGGATGTACGCGGCGGCCGTCAGCGAGTTCGACGGGCGGCCGCCGCTGCTCAAGCCCGACACCGTCGGCGAGTTCGGCCAGGTCCACTCCCTCGGCCACGACCTCGTCTCGCGGGCCCCGAAGGCGTTCGGCCTGGGCTTCCAGGCCACGGCCGAACTGGTTCACCCCTTCCTCGGCGCCGGCACGTTCGGCCACAGCGGCGCGGCAGGCTCCCAGGCCTTCGCCGACCCCCGCAGCGGTCTCGCCTACGGCTACACCCGCCGCCGCATGGCTTTCCCGGGCGGGGCGGCCCCGGAGAACTCGGGTCTGGTGCGGGCGGTGCACACGGCGGCGCTGGCGTCGGCACTCTGATCCACCGCACACGACGCGTCGTAGCCCTGAAGCACCGCACACGGCGCGTCACTGCTTTGCGGCACCGCACACGACGGAGTCCGCACCCCACGTCCAGGGGTGCGGACTCCGCGCTGTGCAACGACCGTGAGCGGGCGACCGTCACGGGGTGGGGCTCAGAGCTTGACGATCATCTTGCCCGTGTTGTCGCCGCGCAGGACGCCGAGGAACGCCTCCAGGTTGTTCTCGATGCCCTCGACGACCGTCTCGCGGTACTTGAGTTCGCCCGAGGCGACCCAGGGGCCGACCTCCTGGACGAACTGCGGCTGGAGGTCGTAGTGGTCGCCGACGAGGACGCCCTCGACGCGGAGGCGGTTCTGCAGGATCTTGACCATGTTGCGCGGGCCGGGGGTCGGCTCCGTCGCGTTGTACTGGGAGATCATTCCGCAGATCACGGCCCGGCCGCGCAGGTTGAGCGCGCCGATCGCGGCCTCCAGGTGCTCGCCGCCGACGTTGTCGAAGTAGACGTCGATGCCGTCGGGGGCGGCCTCCTTGAGCTGCTCCGCCACCGGGCCGTTCTTGTAGTTGAAGGCGGCGTCGAAGCCGTACTCCTCCACGAGGAGCTTGACCTTCTCGTCGGAGCCGGCCGAGCCGATGACGCGTGAGGCGCCCTTGAGCCTGGCGATCTGGCCGACCTGGCTGCCGACGGCACCGGCGGCGCCGGAGACGAACACGGCGTCACCCTCCTTGAAGGCGCCGACCCGCAGCAGGCCCGCGTAGGCGGTGAGGCCGGTCATGCCGAGGACGCCGAGGTAGGTGGAGAGCGGTGCGGCGTCCGGGTCGACCTTCACGGCCTGCTTGGCGTCGATGGTGGCGTACTCGCGCCAGCCGCCGAAGTGCAGCACGTGGTCGCCGGCGGCGATGCCGTCCGCCGCCGAGGCGACGACCTCGCCGACGGCACCGCCCTGCATGACCTTGCCCAGCTCGTAGGCGGCGACGTAGGACTTCGCGTCGCTCATGCGGCCACGCATGTACGGGTCCACGGAGAGGTACTTGTTCCGTACGAGGACCTCACCCGCGCCGGGCTGCCGGATCTCCCCCTCGACCAGGGCGAAGTCCTCGTCCTTGGGCCAGCCGACGGGACGGCTCAGCAGGTGCCATTCACGGCTGGTGGCGGGGAGGGC
>NZ_JARGEE010000500.1:0-5861 GCF_033794485.1 Streptomyces sp. MB09-02B | reverse complement strand
GACTGCCGGGCGGTCGCCGTACCGCGCACATACGCCGGCATACGCCCCCAACGCACCTGGCACGCCGGATCGATCGGAGCCCCCGGCTGCTCACGCAGGAACGCCTGACGCATTCCCTCGCGCGCCCGGTGCAGCAGTACGGCCGTCGCGCCCTGCTTCGCGCCGATGCGCTGCCCGACCGTCTCCAGCGGCTGCCCCTCCGCCTCGGCCAGCCACAGCGCCTGCACCCACCGCTCGGGCAGCTGTCCCAGCACCCGCACCAACAGATCGACGGAGGAGACCTGTTCGGCGGGGTCGGCGGCGTCGGCCACCCGCACGTCGGTCTCGGCCCGCTCGGGAGCCGTCGGATCCAGCGGTGTCTCCCGCGTGGCGGTGGAACCGACCGCCGCCGCGAGATGCCGCACCGTCGTCATCAGGTACGCGGGCACGTTGTCGATCTCGTGTCCCCCGGAGAGCCGCCGCCACACACGGAAGTGCGCCTCGGCGACGAGGTCCTCGGCGGTCCAGGAGTTCCGGGTGAGGGAGCGCGCGTACGCGACCAGGCGCGGATGCTGTTCCTCGTAGATCCGGGTGTACGCGGCGGTCGCGGACCCGGAGAGGCCGTCGGTCATGGCGGGAACGCTCTCCAGTCGCCTGTTGATGGAATGACGACGATTTTGTATGTGGAGATGACAAAAATCTCAAGTAATCACACAAAGTGACACGCGTCACAGCGGGTAACCGCGAAAGCGGCGTAATACATGGGGGCTTGGCGCGGTCGACAGGGTGTGTCGCCCGAAGAAGCATCTGACGCATGCATGAACCCACAACATCCGAGCATCCGAAGTACCCGCGGCCGCTGAAGCATCCGCAGCTTCCGCAGTGCCCCTAGTGCCCCAAGCGCATAAGGCGCCCGCAGCGCCCGCGCCCGCCTGATCACCCCCGACTACGACGAGATCCCGGTACGCACCACCCTGCGTTACACCCCCGACGACCCCTTCGCCGTGCACATCGACTTCCCGTCCGCGGCCTCCGCCGACCACGCGGACGTGACGTGGGCGTTCGCCCGCACGCTCCTCGCGGAAGGGCTGACCGCCCCGGCCGGGATCGGCGACGTACACCTGTGGCCCTGCGGCCCGGGGCACACCGTCGTGGAACTCCACTCGCCGCACGGCATGGCCATGATCCGGTTCGACACGCCCTCGCTCCGCCGCTTCCTGCACCGCTCGTACGCCGTCGTCGCTCTCGGCGGCGAGGACCTGGAGCCCGCGCTCGACGACGGCCTGACGTCTCTGCTGGGCGGGGTCTGACACGCCGGCCCGGAGCGCCCGCTATGTTCGATCCGATCGTCCGGATATTCGGAGTGGGCACATGCAGACGACAGACGGGCCGGCCGGCCGGACAGCGCTGGGGGCAAGACCGTGAACGAGGCCGTGAGCAGGACCTCGAACAGCACCACCGCGGAAGCGGCCTTCGCCGCGGCGGAAACCGCTGGCACCGACGCGGCCGACGCCACCGGGGCGGACCCGGACGCGAAGCCGGACGCGAACCCGGACGCGGACGCGAAGCCGCACCCGAACGCCGTCACCCCCGACCACCTCCCCGATCAATCCGATCACCTCCCAGATCACTCCGATCACTCCGACCACCCCTGGCCCCGTCACTGGCCCCTGCTGCTCCTCGGCGCGGCTCTCGTCCCCGGCGTCGTGCTGTTCGCGGTGGGGCGGGGGATGGAGGAGCCGGCGGTTCAGGCGTGGCGGACCGTCTGTCTCTCCATCACCGTGCAGGCACTGCCGTTCCTGATGCTCGGGACGGCCCTGTCGGGTGCCATCAACGCCTTCGTCCCGGCGCGCGTGTTCACCCGGGTGCTGCCGAGGAGGCCGGCGCTCGCGGTCCCGGTCGCCGGTGCCGCCGGGGTCGTGCTGCCGGGCTGCGAGTGCGCCTCGGTGCCGGTCGCGCAGAGCCTGATCCGCCGAGGCGTGGACCCCGCCGCGGCCTTCGCGTTCCTCCTCTCCGCCCCCGCCATCAACCCGATCGTCCTGACCGCCACGGCCATCGCCTTCCCCGGCAGCCCCGCGATGGTGCTGGCCCGGCTGCTCGCCTCCCTCGTCACCGCAGCCGCGATGGGCTGGTTGTGGCTCTGGCTGGGGCGCGCGGAGTGGCTCAAGCCGGTGGCGCGGCACACGGGACACCGCCCGGGGCAGAGCCGCTGGAACGAGTTCCGGACCGGCTTCCAGCACGACTTCCTGCACGCGGGCGGCTTCCTGGTCGTCGGCGCGATGGCGGCGGCCACGTTCAATGTGCTCGTCCCGCGCACCGTGCTCGACACCTTCGCCGACTCGCCGTGGCTGTCGGTGCTGTTCCTCGCCGCGCTCGCCATCCTCCTCTCGGTGTGCTCCGAGGCGGACGCCTTCGTCGCCGCTTCCCTCACGGGCTTCTCGCCCACCGCGCGGCTGACCTTCATGGTGGTCGGACCCATGGTCGACCTGAAGCTGATCGCCCTGCAGACGGGCACCTTCGGCCGGGCCTTCGCGGTCCGCTTCTCCGCCGCGACGGTCGTCGTCGCCATCCTGTGCAGCGTGCTGATCGGAGCCGTACTCCTGTGAAACGACCCCTCCAGGCGCTCCTGCTCCTCCTCAGCGGCCTCGGCCTCCTGCACGCCACCGTCCTCACCGACGACTACCTGAGATACGTCAAAGAGGGCATGCACCCCCTCCTCGTGGCCTCGGGCGCGCTGCTCCTCTTCCTGGGCGCGGCGGAGGCATGGTCGCTGTGGAGACCGGGCGTCAAGGACGAACGGGAAGCCGATACAGGCACCGACCCGGCCGCCGCCACCGACTCCCATGCCGGACCCGACCCCGACCCCGACGCCGGGCCCGACCCTGACGGACACGGTCACGGACACGGACACGACCACTCCACCCCACCCCGAGTCGCCTGGCTCCTGCTCCTCCCCGCGCTGAGCCTGCTCTTCTACGCCCCGCCGGCCATCGGCGCGTACACCGCGTCCCGGGGGGCGCCCAAGGCGGTGGCCGTCACGGACCAGGACGACTTCGACCCTCTGCCGAAGACCTCACCGCTCCCGATCACCCTCACCGACTTCACCCGCCGGGTGCAGCAGGACCGCGAACGGGCCATCGACGGCCGCACCGTCGAGATGACGGGCTTCGTCACCCCCGACAAGGGCACAGCCACCGAGGGCGACGGGGACGACGCGAGCACCGGCTGGTACCTGACCCGCGCTATTTTCAGCTGCTGCGCCGCCGACGCCCAGTTCGTGAAGGTGCGCGTCCACGGCGCCCCGCCCCCGCCCGCCGACACCTGGGTCACCCTCACCGGCACCTGGCACTCCTCCGGAACCCTCGGCACGAGCTCCGCCGAGGCCGCCCTCGACGCCCACACCGTCAGGAAGGTCCCGCGCCCGCCCAACGCGTACGCCGACACCCTCACTCCCACCCGCTGACGGCACCCCGGGGGACTCGCAGACGCATGGCCGACGACGGTTTTAGTGGGCATGACAGGTGCAGTCCAGGGCGTCGGCGGGGGGTTGCGTGAGGGGTGAGAATCGTTTCTGCAAAGAGTCCCGATTGGATTCCCGAACGTCCCGGTCGGAGTCCCGAGCGTCCCGGTCGGAGTCCCGAGCGTCCCGGTCGGAGTCCCGATCGTCCTGGTCCGAGTTCCGATCCCCCTGGAGAGGAGAGACGAGAACGGTGCTCCCCATCTTCGTCTACGGCACCCTGCGCCCCGGCGAGCCCAACCACGCCCTCTTCCTGCGCGGGCGCACCGTCGCGGAGGAACCGGCCAGGATGAGCGGCATGGCGCTCTACGACGGCCCCGGGTACCCGTACGCGGTGGAGGGCCTCGGCGACGGGTCCGGGGAAAGGCACGGGGGAGCGGGCGAGGTGAGCGGCGAGATCGTCTCGGCCCTCCCCGACGACTACGCCGAACTGCTGTGCGCCCTGGACCGGTTGGAGGAGTACGCCCCGGGCGACCCCGCGAACCTCTACGAGCGCGTGGAACGCCCGGCCACCCTCGCCGACGGCACGGTCGTACGGGCCTGGGTCTACGTTGCCGCCCCGACCGTCGCGGCCGGACTGCGGGCGAGGGGAAGGCTGATCGAGAGCGGGGACTGGCGTCTGCGGGCGTAGGCCTTGGCCGGGGCCGGTCTCGGCAACACGACCGAGGGTGCCCCGGCACGCTCACCGGCGGGCGGCCAGCGCGGCGAGGGCGCCGTCGAGGCGGTCGCCGAGGGCGAGCGCGGCCCAGTCGGTGGCGAACTCGGCACCGGGCGCCAGGCCTTGGCGCCACCGGTGCTCGTCGTGGGTCGGCCCGCCGAGCGCCAGATACGTCCCGCCCGCCGACTCGCCGACCTCCCAGACCCAGCCCGACGCCGACTCGATCTGCCACAACCAGCAGCGGCCGTCCGTACGGTGCCGGAGCGCGCCCGTCGCGAGGTGCCCGCCGGTCGGCCCACTGCCCCGCCCGGCGAACCGGGCCACGGCGCGCCCGGAGCCGCCGCGCACCACGTGGTCGACGTCAGGCACGGCGCTCCGCAGCGGCTCGGTGTACCAACGGCGCTCCGCGAGCCGGTCGTCGCTCGCCCGGAAGACGGACAGATCGTCCGGGGAGGGGAGTCCGCCGACGAGCAGGCTGCCGAGAGAACGTACGGTGACCTGCCCGGCGCCGTCGTTGCGCAGCCGGACCCGGGAGCGCAGCACGGAGACGCCGTCCGGTGAGGCGTACTCGACGAAGGCGGTCAACCCGGTCGCCGGGTCGTGGAGTTCGAAGGTCAGCCGGTGCCACCGCCCGCGCCCGACGGAGCCCGACGCCGAACCGCTCTCACCCGCAGCCGCGTTGTCGGACCCGCTGCCGCAAGTGGAGTGGTGGGCGTGGTACTTCAGGCGGGCGCCGGACGCCGTGCCGATGGAGCGGGGTCCCGCCCGGCGGGTGTCGTCGCCGGGAAGGACCAGGTCGACCAACGGCAGCGAGGGGGCGGACCTGGTCTCCTCGGGGTCGGGCCCCGGGTCGTCGGGGCGCCGGACGCGCAGCAGCCGGGGCGCGTCTCCGCTCAGGTCGAAGTCGACAGTCAGCGCGGAGTGGCCCCAACGGTAGGAGAGGCTCCACGGGAACGAGTCGGTCCACTGCTGATGGTCGTGCTGCGGCATGCGTTCCCCCCGGGTCGGCTGTGCTCCCAAGTGTTCACGGCGTGCTGTGCGTCCGCTGTCCCCGTGCTGTGCGAAGCGTCGGGTCAACCACACAGGATCTACGTATCCGAAAGCGTGAATGTTCAAGCAGGCGGGGTATCGATGCAGATCGTCACAGCGACACCAGCACCGATGCGGCGAGCACGAGGAGCTCCCACATGAATGCCGTAGCCCTGAACGAGACCGTCCTGAAGCACTCCCGCCCCGAAGTCGAGGCGTGGCTCGCCGAGTTCGTCGAGCGGCATGGCGGCCTCGTCGGCTCCGTCCATCTGTGCGGGCCCGCCGCGGAGGGGGAGATCGTGCTCGTCGCCGCGCACAACCTGCCGCCGAGCGTGGTGAACGGCGCGGCCGTCGTCGTGGTGGGCAAGGGGATGGCGGGCGTCACCGCCGAGCGCCGGGCGCCGATCGGCATCAGTGACCTGCAGACCGACACGTCCGGTGTCGCCCGCCCGCCGGCCCGGGCCTCGCAGGCCAAGGGGTCGGTCACACTGCCCGTCCACGCCCCGGACGACCCCACGAAGCTCGTAGCCGTCGTCGGCCTGGGCTTCGCGGAGACCAAGGAATTCACGGACGAGGAGATAGCTAAGTACACCAGGGCTGCCTCTTATCCACCACTCCGAGCCCACGAGACAGGCCAAAAACTGGTATGGCCGTTTTCGGTTAGAAAAAAAAAAAAGA
>NZ_JARGEE010000004.1:0-79509 GCF_033794485.1 Streptomyces sp. MB09-02B | reverse complement strand
GCCCAGTCCCTGCCCCACCCACCTCGCGGTGCGATCACACGCGCTCCGGTGGGACGCGCCCTCGGGCCGGACGCGTGGCCCACCGTGTCAGATCCCGCGACCGGCCCGGTGCCCGTGGACGATGGCGATCTCGATGTCTCGCGGCTGGTAGCAGTCACCGATCGCTTGCACATCCGGGTGCTGCTGCACCAGCTGTCGGTAGAGCGAGTCGTCAGCGATGCCGCCGGCGGCTACGACAACGGTGTCGATGCCTTCCATGCTGTCGGGTTCCCAGGTGACGACATTGAACGTGGTGATCGAGCCCTCCTCGATCTCGTGGATCGCGGTATGGGTGTGCAGCTGGACTCGTGGGCTGTTCATGAGCACTTCGAGGAGATGGTGCCGCGCCGGTGACGGCATCTCGGGGGCCACGGTCTCCATCCCGGTCACGAACCTGACGTTGTGTCGCTTGGCGGCTAGGTAGTCGGCTGTGGTGGCCCCTTCCGCCCGGCCACCGACGTCGAACACGAGGACGTTCCTGCCGGCCACGGTGTCGTCGGCGAGGACTTCACGTGCGGTGTGCACGTGCGGGAGGTCCGCGCCGATCAGCTCCGGAACGAAGGGTGTGGATCCGGTGGCGACGAGGATGACGTCGGGAGACTCGGCCAGGACGGTCTTCGCGTCAGCCTCCACGCCGAGTCGGACATCCACCCCGACCTTCGGCAGCTGCCGCTCGAACCAGAGGATGACCTCCTCGAAGTTGCCGCGTTTCGGCGTCGTCATGACGAGATTGACCTGGCCGCCCATGCGCCGGTTGCGTTCGAACAGGACCACCTCGTGTCCCCGCGTCGCAGCGGTCCGGGCCGCCTCCATGCCGGCCGGTCCGGCGCCGACGATGACGACCCGCTTCGGTTCGTCAGCCGGCTCCAGCTCTCCCCACGCCTGCTCCCGGCCGGTGACCGGGTTGTAGATGCACCCGACGCCGAGACCTTTGTCGACATGGCCGACGCAGGACTGGGTGCAGGCGATGCAGGTGCGGATGTCGTCGATGCGACCTTCACGCGCCTTGTTGGGGAAGTGCGGGTCGGCGATGAGGGTCTTCGCCATTCCGACGATGTCGAGCTTCCCGTCGGCGATGGACTGCTCCGCGAAAGCCGGTGAGTCCTGACGACCCGCTCCGATGATCGGCAGTTTGACGCCGGCGTCCTTCATGGCCTCCGACAGGTGGACGAAGGCCCCGGTCTCGAAGTAGTGGCTGGGCCAGTGTGCGCGACCGATGCGAGGGATGGAGGTGATGGCCTGCCAGATGTTGATGTAGTCGACGAGCTGCTCCGCTTCGAGGATCTTCGCCAGCTCGACGTGCTCGGCCAGACTCATGCTGTAGTCCACGCCGTCGTCGTAGAGCCGGACGCCGAGGAGCCGGTCCCTGCCCAACCCTTCGCGCGTCACCGCGAGGACCTCGTTGAGGAACCTCATCCGTTCACGCAGGTCATCGCCGCCGTACTTGTCGTCGCGGCGGTTGCCGTGCGGATGCAGGAAGTTCGCGAACAGGTAGTCCATGCCGATCGCGAGCTCGATACCGTCGAATTCGCAGCGACGCATACGATCCGCGGCGGCGCCGAACGACTCGACGATCCCTTCCACTTCGCCGGTCGACAGCTCGTGGGGCATGAACAGGGGCACCGAGTAGTCGGGGGTCGGGACGGGCGAGGGGGCGACGATGTCGCGGCGAAGGAATCCCGCGTGATCCATGAGGCGACGTCCACGGTGACCGAGTTGCGCGATGAGGGGGACGTCGAACTCGTGGCACCCCTGCACCATCTTGCTGAACGCGCCCATGGTCGCGTCACTGTAGGTGGCCAGCGAGAGTGACGCGTCGCCGTCATGGACGGGAACCGTGTGCCCGGTGACGATGACACCGGCGCCGCCCTTGGCCCGTTCGCGAACGTAGTAGGCGTACGCATCGGTCGGTGTGCCGTCCCCCAGTTGGAAGTGCGCGGCGTGCCCGGTGTTCATGATCCGGTTCTTCAGGGTGTATGGACCCACCTGAATGGGGTTGAAGAGGTTCGGGAAGTCCGTCATGTCAGAGTCCTGGGTCTCGAGCTCTAGTGAGGTGCCACGTCCGTGCAGAGTGCCGACCCCGGGCTCTCGATCAGCCTGGAGCCAAGTGACTCACGTCCCGCCATCCAGGTAAAGCGGGGAAATATGGAGGGGACCGTGCAGAAAAACTTATCCTTCCGCCGAACCCTGCAGCACCTCTACGACCACGCGAGCGGGGTGGCTGGTGGCTCCCACGGTCGCACCAAGACAGGACAGCCAGTTGACGACCTGTAGGCCTAACGATCGGTGATGCTGGGCCTGCTGTGCTGATAGGCCTCTCGGAGCGCGCCCCGCACGGCGACGAGCGCGGGGTTGCGGTGCGAGCCGGCCCGGCAGGTCGTGACGATCTGCCGCACGTGGGAGGCCCTCATCTGGCGCAGGTGGAATCTCGGTTCACGGTCGAACCAGGTGAGGTCCGGCAGGAACGCCGCCGCGTGGCCACTCGCGACGAGCCGCGCTTGCACCAGTACGTCAGAGGTCTCGTGGGCCACTCTCGGTTCGAAGCCGGCTTGGCGGCAGGTGGCCGTGGCCCAGGCGCGCCCTGGACTGCCTTCCGGCTCCAGAACCCAGGGGTAGTCGGCCAGATCAGTCAGAACCACCTCGCTCGGTTCGCGTCCCTCGGGCGGCTCCAGGAACGCGACGCGGATGGGATCTTCGGCAACCACGTCGAAGTTCATCTCGCTCGAACGGCTGGTCGGAAAGTCGAGGTAGTTCTCGCCGCAGACCAGATCGAACTCGCGGGCCAGCAGACCGGGGAGCGCGACTTCGGGTTCGGCCTGGGTGAACTGAACCTTCAGCCCGGGGTGGCCGTCCGCCAGCGAGGTCAGCATCGCGGGCACGAGTGCGAGCGCGGCGGTCTGGACCGTGGCGAGTCTGATCGTGCCCACGACGTTGTCCAGCGACGCGAGGATGTCCGTTTCGGCACGTTCCAGCTGCTCCAGCACTGCGGCCGTGTAGGCGACGAGGATGTGCGCCTGCTCAGTGAGCCTGATGCGCCGGCCGTCCGGCTCGAAGAGCCTCGTTCCGATCTCCTCCTCGAGCACGGCAAGCTGCTGGGAGACGGCTGACGGGCTGTAGGCCAGCGCGGCGGCCACCGAGGTGACGGTGCCGCGTTGCGCCAGCTCTCGAAGCAACCGCATGCGGTGGAGATCGAACTTCACGGCCCGACGCTACCATGAAGAAAATCTGAAAGATATTGGACAAGTATCCGCGCTATTCATGAATCAATTGTCGCGGCATCCTGTGTTGCACCGCGGGTCGGACTCGGCCGTATCCCCCACTCGGTGGGGACCACCGCTGTGGACGCGGCCTGACTTCCCACGATCTCCCCCGGGCGCCGGCTGTCCGTCCGCCCGCAGTCAGTGCTCGTCGCCCCGCGCCGTATGGATACCGAAGGGAACGTCATGAGGAGAATCTGTTCGGTGCGCAAGTGGTCGGCGCCGGGCGCTCGTTCGGATGGGAGAGCGCTGTGCCGCTGGTGGACGTGACGTGGTACGAGGGGCGCTCGCGCGAGCAGAAGGAGAAGCTCGCGCGTGCCATCTGCGAGGCCTTCGTGGAGATCGGCGACGCGCGTCCGGACACGGTCCACGTGATCTTCCGGGACATGGACCCCACCCAGTGGTTCAAGTCGGCAGGACTGTTGGAGGAGGAGCGATGACCCTGCGGATCCGCAAGATCCTGACCGTCCGGGAAGAGACCCGGTCCGAGGGCGGCCAGGACGCCGACCGGCCTCTGGTCAAGGCGGCCGCGATCGCCGTGCTGAGCAACCCCTACGCAGGGCGGCCGTACTCACACGACCTCGCGGCCATCACCGACGACAACTACGAGCTCGGGCACTTGTTGGCCTCCACCGCTGCCGAGACCCTCGGACTCGAGGTCGAGGGCTACGGCAAGGCATCCCTCGTGGGGGCGAACGGTGAGATCGAGCACGGTGTCGCCCACAAGATCGGCGAGTTCGGCAAGGGCGTCCGCGACGCGGTGGGCGGCGAGGCGTGGATCTCCTCGGTCAGCAAGCGCTGCGGCCCCGGGGTGCAGGTCGACGTCCCCCTCGCCTACAAGGACGAGGTCTGGGTCCGCTCGCACTACGACGCCTTCACCCTGTTCGTCCCCGACGCGCCGCTCACGGACGAGGTGGCCGTCATCGTCGCCGTCTCCTCCCGCGGCCGGCTCAACGACCGCGTGGGCGGCATGACCGTCGAGGATGTCAAGAACCAGGAGAAGCCGTGAGCACCCTCGACATCATCAACCTCGCCGGTGCCGTCAGCGGCCGGCTCGGTGACTCGCTCATGGCGATCGAATCGGTCCGCTGCGTCGACGGGCGGATCGCCGCGCTCGGCGCCGACGATGAAGCCGGCGACGCCGACGTCACCCTCGACGCCAACGGCGCGATCCTCACCCCCGGCCTCATCGACACCCATGTGCACGTCACCTTCGGCGACTGGACTCCCCGACAGCAGACCGTCGGCTGGATCGAGAGCTATCTGCACGGCGGTACGACCCTGATGATGTCGGCCTCCGAAATCCACGTCCCCGGGCGTCCCAGCGACCGCGCCGGCCTCAAGGGCCTCGCGATCGCGGCGCAGCGATCCTGGGAGAACGTCCGTCCGGGCGGCGTCAAGGTACTCGGCGGTTCGGTCATCATCAGCCCCTCCCTGAAGGAAGAGGACTTCGCGGAACTCGCCGCCGAGCGCGTCGGCTTGGCGAAGGTGGGATTCGGTGCCTTCGAGAGCCAGTCCCAGGCAGCCCCGCTCGTACGCGCAGCCCAGGCCGCCGGGTTCATCGTCATGAACCACACCGGTGGCGCATCCGTGCCCGGGTCCGCGGCCGTCTCGCTCGACGACGTCATCGCGCTCGGCTGCGACATCGTCGGCCACGCGAACGGCGGCACGACCTCCCTCCCGGACGAGCACCTCAAGCACGTCTTCGAGGCTCCCGGAGCACTCCAGCTGGTGCAGGCCGGCAACCTGCGCTCCAGCCTGCTGATGCTCGAGATCGCCAAGGAGCGCGACGAGCTGGACCGCATCCTGATCGCCACCGACTCGCCCACCGGCACCGGCGTGATGCCGCTCGGCATGATCAAGACGGTCGCCGAGTTCTCCTCCCTCGGCGGCCTCAGCGCCACGGACGCCCTCGCGCTCGCCACCGGCAACGCCGGCCGGGTGCTGCGCCGCCAGGAGGGCATCATCGACATCGGCCGCCCCGCCGACCTCGTCCTCATGCAGCCTCCCAGCGGAGGCGTCGCCACCGACGCGCTCTCCGCCATCGAACGCGGGGACATCCCCGGCATCGCCGGCGTCGTCATCGACGGCGAGGTCCGCGCGCTGCGTTCCCGCAACACCCCGGCCCCGGCCCGGCTCGCGACCCGACGGTCCTGACTCCTTCCCGATACGCAAAGGACACGCCGTGGACCTGAAGACACTCCGTACGACCGACCAGCGGTGGGAGATCGCCGTCCTGAGCGGCCCCAACACCACCAAATGGCTCCCGCCTGCCGACGAGTTCGAGCGTGAGCTGCGGACGTGGGGCGACAACCTCGGGATCGGGGTTCGGCACTTCCGGTCCAACCACGAGGGCAAGCTGCTGGAGTACGTCCACGCGAACGCCGGCCAGGTCAACGCCTTCCTCGTGAACCCCGGCGGCCTGGTGCGCGTCGGCGAATCCCTGCGGCACGTCCTCAAGGACGCCAAGAAGCCCGCCATCGAGCTGCACCTGAACCAGGAGGAGCTCCGAGGCGAGTCGATCTTCGCCCCCAGCGTCACCGGCATCTTCGCCGGGCCCGACCGGCACGCGGTCCTGGGAGCCCTGGTGGCCCTCTCCCTCGCGCTCGACGACCCCGACTTCCTCAACCCCGAGGGAACGAGCGAGATCAACCGCTCGCACGGCAACCCACGCTCTCTCTACGGCTGACCCGGAGGCCTCAGATGACCAACACGGACACCGCGGGCACCGCAGACGCCACGGACACCGAGGGCACCGCAGGCACCGAGGACGGCAGGCGCCTCCGTTTCGCGCTGCTCAACGGCTTGAACATGACCAACCTCGGTCGGCGCGACCGGAACATCTACGGGAGCATCGCCTCCCTCCAGGCGCTCGAGGACCTGGTCACCGAAGTCGGCGACGCGGTCGGCGCCGACGTGACCGCCTTCCACTCCAACCACGAGGGCGACCTCGTCGACTTCATCGAGGCCACCCCGGACATGGACGGCTACCTCATCAACCCCGGCGGCCTCTGGGCATTCGGCGACCCGACTCGCATCGCCCTGGAGGAGACCGGCAGGCCGTTCGTCGAGGTGCACTTCGCCAATATCTTCGCGACCGGGCACCTCTCGACGTTCACCCAGTCCTGCGACGCGACCGTCATGGGTCTGCGCCACCACGGCTACGTAGGAGCGGTCGTCGCGCTGGCCGCTTCGGTCCGCGCAGCCGCCGGCAACTGACCACGGTTCCGCAACGCGCGCCGACGGGATCGGCATGCCGAACGCTCAACGCCAAGACACCACGGGTCCCCACACAGGAGCCATGACAACGAGGATGGGGATGTCCGAGCCCGACGTCGGCAGCTACAGGCGGCCCGACAACCTTTCCGAAGTCCTGACCCTGCTGGACCGCCGGCCGGCGTCGGTGCTCGCCGGCGGCACCGACCTCGTCGTGCTGCGTGCCGACGGGACGGTCGACCGCGCTCACGACATCGTCGACATCAAGGGCGTCCCCGAACTGCGGGGAATCAGTCTCGGCGCGGACGGCACGCTCACCATCGGCGCCGCCACCTCCCTGCGGGAGCTGGCCAGAACGACCGTCGTACCGCCCAACGCGATCACCGACGGAGCGGCGCTCGTCGGCGGCTGGCAGACCCGCGTACGCGGAACGATCGGGGGCAACATCTGCCGGGCCTCACCGGCGGGCGACACCCTCCCCGGGGTGCTGGCCGCACACGCTCAGCTGGAACTCGCTTCCACCACCGGGACACGACTGGTGCCGGCACACGACTTCTTCACCGGGCCGGGCCGGACCGTCCGGGAGCCCAACGAACTGCTCACACGCATCATCGTTCCCGCGTCCCGCGGTGCCTCCGCGTATCTGCGCTTCACCTATCGTCTCGCGATGGACCTGGCCGTCGTCGGCGTCGCGGCCCATCTGGAAATCGAGAAGGGACGCTGCGTCGCCGCCCGCGTGGCGCTCGGCGCCGCCGCGGCCACCCCTGTGCCGGCCCCCGACGCCGCCGCCGCGCTCGTCGGGACGGAGCTGGACGAACCCTCCGTCGCGGACGCCGCCCAGCTGGTGCTCAACACCGCCACCCCCATCGACGACGGCCGGGGCTCACGTGCCCACCGGCGCACCGTGCTACCAGTGCTCGCGAAGCGCGCGATCGGCATCGCGCTCGAGCGCGCGCGAGAAGGACACCAACGATGACCACACGCATGACCCTGCGCGTCAACGGCTCGGACCACGACGTCACGGTCGCGCCCGACACGCTGCTCCTGGACGCCCTCCGGTACGAGTGCGGCCTCACCGGCGCGAAGCTCGGCTGCGGCACCGGCGACTGCGGCGCGTGCACCGTCACCGTCGACGGCGAAGCCGTCAACAGCTGCCTCGTGTACGCGTTGGAATGCGAGGGACACGCGGTGGAGACGGTCGAAGGCGCCACCGCCGGCGGGATCGGCGCGCTCGTCGCCGAGGAGTTCGTGAAGGCCGACGCCGTCCAGTGCGGCTTCTGCAGCCCCGGCATCATCATGTCGGCCTGCGCGCTGCTCGCCAGAACCGAACCAGGAGCGGCCACCGACGAGGACATCAAGGAAGCGCTCGCCGGCAATCTGTGCCGCTGCACGGGCTACCTGCCGATCCTGGACGCCGTCCGGCGAGCGAGCGGGGCACCGCGATGAGCGCAGCAGAGTCCGGCCAGTACGTGAACGTCGGCAACCGGCTCATGCGCCGCGACGCGGTCGAGCGCCTCACCGGCCGCACCACCTACACCGAGGACATCCGCCTCCCGGGGATGCTCTACGGCGTCCTCGTGCCGTCGCCCGTCGCGGCCGGTCGGCTCCGCGGCATCGACGTCGACCGGGCAGCGGCCCTCGACGGCGTCGTCAAGGTGCTGACGGCGAAGGACGTGACCGACCGCTGCTACGGGAACTACGTCAAGGACCAGCCGATCTTCGCCCGTGACCGGGTCAGGTTCGTCGGCGAACCCGTCGCGATGGTCGCGGCCACGTCACTGGCCGTCGCCCGCCGAGCGGCAGGCATGGTCGACGTCGACATCGAGGCGACCACCCCCGTCGTCGACCTCCGCAAGGCACTGACGAGCGCCCAGTTGCTGGTGCACGACAGGGACACGAACGTCATCGAGGACGTCCACATCTCCCGCGGTGACGTGGACGCCGTCTTCGACACGGCACACGCCGTCGTGCACACCGAGATTGAGTCGCACCGGGCGCACCAGGCCTATCTGGAACCACGAGCCGTCACCGCCGCGCCCGCACCCGGCGGGTTCTCGCTGCTCATGAGCACTCAGCAGCCGTTCGGCGTACGGGCCCAGCTCGCTGAGCTGTTCGACCTGCCCACCGGCGCGATCGAGGTGCGGGTGCCCGCCATCGGCGGCGGCTTCGGCGGCAAGCTGCACCTGCTGTTCGCGCCCCAGGCGGCCGCGATGACCCTGGCCACCGGCCGTCCCGTCCAGATCGTCTGCTCCCGCGCGGAAGACATGGTGACCGGCAACCCGCGCGAGAACTCGATCGTGCGCATGTCCAGCGCGGTCGACGAGTCGGGCCGCATCCTGGCCCGTAGGTGCGACGTCGTGCTCGACGCCGGCGCGTACGCGATGGACACCCCCATCCTGACCTCGATGGCCGCGTTCTACGCGACCGGCCCCTACCGCATTGACGCCCTGGACGTCCGAGGGCGCGCTGTCTACACCAACACCTGCCCCACCGGCTCGTTCCGCGGCCCGTCGGGCCCGCAGATGGTGTACGCCGCCGAGGCCCAGATCGAGGACATCGCCCAGCGGCTCGGGCTGGACCCCGCAGAGGTCCGGCGACGCAACTTCATCGGCGAAGGCGACCGCGGCCCCACGGGCGAGCTCATCACCCTGCGCGGGACGACCGACGAGTGCATGCGCGTCGTCGAGAACCGGCTGCGGCAATGGCGGCAGGCCGGCGTCGCCCGGGACGACCACCGACGACGCGGCTACGGGCTCGCCTGCGCATGGTGGTCCACCCTCGGCACGCCGTCGGCCGCGACCGTCGAACTGCACGAGGACGGCACCGCGACGCTCTCCTCGGGCGGTACCGAGATCGGGACCGGCGCCATCTCGACCGCCTTGCCGAGCATGGTCGCCGAAGAACTCGGACTGCGGCCCGACCGCGTCATCCTGAAGTCCGGCGGCACCCGGGACGCCCCGTACGACTCGGGTTCCCGTGGCAGCCGCACCATGTTCGCGGCCGGCAACGCCACCGTCCGCGCCGCTCGCGCCGTCGCCGAGCAGATCAGGAACGAAGCCTCACGACTGCTCGGGGTCGACCCGGCCGACCTGGTGCTCCGCGAAGGGCGCGTCGAAGTCGAGGGCGCACCGGAGACCGGCATGACCATCGCCGACGTGTCCGCATCCGCTCATATGCATTCCGGCCCGGTGGTCGCGACCGGTCGGTACCGGGCAGAGCTCGCCCCCGTCGAAGGCTCCGACCTGGGGGGCGCCCGCTTCCTCAGACTGGGTGAGCCCACGTTCCACTGCCACGGTGTGGAGATCGCCCTGGACGAAGAGACCGGACGCGTCGACGTCCTCAACTTCATCGCCGTCCATGACGTCGGCAGGGTGGTCAACCCCGTCGGCGCACGCGGACAGGTCGAGGGAGGCGTCGTACAGGGCATCGGCTATGCCCTGACAGAGAACCTCAGGACGAACGACCTGGGAGTCATCGTCAACGGCAACTTCCACGACTACCGTCTTCCGACCATCGCCGACGTACCGCCGAACATCGAGACCGTCTTCATCGAGACCAACCACTCGCGCACCGGACCGTTCGGAGCCAAGGGCCTGGGCGAGCCGCCGGTGATCCTCCCGGCGGCGGCCATCGGCTCGGCGCTCCGTGACCTCCTGGGCGTACAGCCGTACCACCTGCCCCTGGACGCGGACCGGGTCGTTCTCACGATGGCCGAACGGGACGCCCGTCCGACGCCAGGGCAGCCTCCGTCTACAACGCGCCCACCGGAACCGGAGGTTGAGCGGTGAAGTGGTTCCGGAGTCTGGTGCGCTTCCTCAGTGACGCCTTCGACGGCGTCACCAAGGCATGGAGCAAGGACGATCCCTCGTCACCGCCGAAGCCACCAGTCACGCCTCCTTGGTGAGACACCTGCCCCCTGCATCGAACGGACCAATTTCGTCAGTTGGCTGCTGCGGCTACCCGCACCCCGAAGCCGATGAGCACCACACCCGTCACGCGGTCCAGAAGGCGTCGGACGCCCGGTCGTTCGAACGCCGAGCGCACCTGGAGACGAGGTAGGCATAAGACCCGAGCCGGGTCAGGGTCAGCGCCGCGTGCAGCAGGACCAGCAGGCCCATGCCGACCGCCGAGGGCAGGCCCTGTGGGGCCAGGGTCGGGAGCAGACCGGTGTAGAAGACGGCAATCTTCGGGTTGAGGACGTTGGTGGTCAGGCCCGTCAGGTAGGCGCGCCCCGAGCCGCTGGCCTGCAACTCGGTGGTCCGCGGCGCCGAGCGGCGGCTCTGCCAGAGGGCCTGCGCTCCCAGGAAGACCAGGTATGAGGCGCCCAGGATCTTGACGACGAAGTACGTTTCCGCCGAGGCCGCGAGGATCGCCGCGAGCCCGACGACGGTAAACACGCCCCACACCAGTAGTCCGGTGGTGATTCCGGCAGCGGTGCGCAGGGCCTCCGCCCTGCCGGAGGCGATCGCGCGCTTGGTGACCAGGGCCATGTCCGGCCCCGGTATCACGGTCAACGCGGCGTCGTTCTGTCCCACGAATCGTTCTTCTTCTCCTATACGACGGCTTTCCATTACACGCTGATCGCCGTCACCGCCAAGGAACTGCAGGTGCCCGAGAGTTCATTGGCGCGCTTGGCCCAGCAGGTACAGGTGGAGACATCGCCGTTCAGTGTCGCTCTGGTGGCGTTCATGCGGGCGGGGAACTCCTCCGCCGTCGTGCCCCTGTCGGCACACGATCTGGCCGATGTCGGCGAATACGCCACGCAGATGGTGCGACGGATTGTGGCGCGCTCGGACGAGAAGCACTTCGGCCGGAGCGGCGACGCCCGGCTGGCTCCGATCCCGCCTGGATCGAGCAGAACCTCTCCGACCTCCGTCTCGGGCCGGAGCGGGTGGCCGAGGCCCACCATGTCTCGCTGCGGCAACTGCACCGGCTGTTCACCGGGACGGGAACCACCTGCAGCCAGTACATCCTGCGCCGCAGGCTGGAACGCATCCGCGAGGACATCCTGCGGTACGACCCCGACGCGTCGCTGACCACGATCGCCCTGCGGTGGGGCATCGACGACCCGTCCTACCTCTCGAAAGTGTTCCGCAGGCACTTCGGCACCAGCCCCCGCGAGGCCCGTCGCCGTCCTGCCTGAGAGGGCGGTGCGAGAGGGCAGTACGAGAGGACCTGGTCGGTGCGGACGCCGGTGCCCCACCACTCCTCGGGGCGGGGCGGGCGAGGGGCCGGGCGGCCGAGGAGCGGGACGGGCGGCGCGGGCGGGCTCAGGGTTCCTCGAGCAGGTGGCGAGCCGTGGCGATGTCGGTGATCAGCGCGGTGATCCAGCGGCCGCGCACCGCGGCGCGCACGGCCGTGTACTTGCGCTCACCGCCGGCGACGGCGATGCGGCGGGGGACCGTGCGCAGTTGGTCGACGGAGATGCCGATCGTCCGCTCGCCCAGCCCGGCGTCGACATGGACGCCGTTCTCGTCGAAGAAGCGCTGGCAGATGTCACCCACCGCGCCCAGGGCACGCAGTCGGCCGATCTCCTCCTCGGCCACCGCGTTGCCGCTGAGCTGGAGCAGGGGGGACGGTTCGAGGCTGCCGATGCCCACCAGGACGGCACTCAGTTGCTGCCACGCCTGGCTGACCTCCAGAACCGCCGGATCCCGCAACAGGGAGAGCCGGGCCTCCGCGGAGCCGACGAGCCCCGGTGCACGGACGAACAGCGGGGTGGCGCCCGTGAGTTCGGCGAGGCGGGCGGTCAAGCGGGTCGCCTGTACCTGACTCCGGGGGTCGCCGATACCGCCCATGAGCTGGACGACCTGGGAGGCCCCGGGCGCCTTGGCGGGCTGCATCGTCTCCACCGCGGCCAGCAGTGTCTCGCTCCAGGTCGAGACACCGATCAGGTCGCAGGAGCGGAAGGCTGTCTCCAGATGGCTCGCAGCCGCCGATCCGAGTCCGCGCAGCAGCGTGCGCGCGTGTTCCGGCTGGTCCTCGTCGTCGAGGACCACGACGTCGGTCAGGTGGTAGCGCTCCGCGAGGGCGTCCTCCACGTCGCTGTGGATGCCGGGCGGCGAGACGACGACGGTCCGGACCACGCCCTGGTCCGCCGCGGAGCGGAGCAGCCGGGAGACGCCGGCCTGGGACAGGCCCAGAGCGTCGGCGATGTCGGCCTGGCGCATGCCGCGCTCGTGGTACATGCGGGCCACGCGCACGATCAGCCGCAGTTTGTCGACGGATTCGCCACTGGTGAGGTCAGAACGCTGGGACACACCCTGCACCCTACTGATCCCCGGGGGCCGCGGCGGAGCCGTCATGACGATATCTCCGGGTCCGACGCTGCCGTGGACGTCGTCCTTGCCCGTGACACCGCTTCGTGCCAGGCACCCAGACTGCGGGTGCGCCGCCCGGGCGACCACTGGGGGCGGTAGACGTCCGCCGCACTTGTCGTAGCGATCAGGTACTCCTTGGTGAACAGCCCGAGGGAGCACCCCGCGAGGTGTGCCGCGCCCAGGGCGGACATGGCCCGCGCGCGGGGGCGCCGCAGGGTGCGCCCCGAGATGTCCGCCTGCAGTTGCATGAGCGTCGTGTTGTCGGTGGGGCCACCGTCCGCGAGCAGGGTGGCGACCGGGGTGCCCGGAGCGTCGAGCCCGGCCACGACGTCCTCGACCTGGAACGCGATCGATTCGAGGGCGGCCCGGGCGAGCTCGGGCAGGCCCGCCGCGAAGGTGAGTCCGGAGACGAGCCCGGCGGCCTCGTTGTCCCACCAGGGCGCGCCGAGCCCACCGAAGGCCGGGACCAGGTGCACGCCCGCGGCATCCGGCGCGGCCCTTGCGGCGAGGTCGGCCTCGTCGGTGCCGAACAGGCCGGCGAGCCAGCGCAGTGTGGCGCCGGAGGAGCGGATGTTTCCCTCCAGGGCGTAGGCGGGTGTGCCGTCGTCCCAGGCGATGGTCAGGCAGAGGGATGAGTGTTCCGCCTGTGCGGGGGTGTCGATCAGCCCCATGACGGACGAGCCCGTGCCGTACGTCACCTTCACGCTCCCGGGCGCGAAGACGCCGTGGCCGTACAGGGCGGCGTGGGAGTCACCCAGGACCGCGCCGACCGGGGTGCCGTCCGTCACCGAGGGCAGACCTCGGGCGGCCGGGAAGGGACCCGTCGAGGCCACGATCCCGGGCAGCACCTCACGGGGGACGCCGAAGACGTCCAGGAGCCGTTCGTCCCAGTGCCGGGTGCGCACGTCGAGAAGCTGGGTGCGGGAGGCGTTGCCGATCTCGATGAGGTGGCTGGTGTGCCCGCTCAGCCGCCACAGCAGCCAGGAGTCGACAGTGCCCAGGCACAGCTCGCCGCGCCGGGAACGGGTGCGGTCCGGGTCGTACGTGTCGAGGAGCCACTGCGCCTTCAGGGCGCTGAACATCGGGTCCAGGGGAAGGCCGGTGGTCGTGCGGACGAGCGGGCCCAGTCCCTCGGCCAGCAGCTTGGCGCAGGCCGGTGCCGTACGGCGGTCCTGCCAGCCGAGCACCGGCCCGAGCGGCCGTCCGGTGGCCCGTTCCCAGAGCAGGCACGACTCCCGCTGACCGGACACGCCGATGCCGGCCACCTGTGTGCCGTCCCGTCCGGCCAGGCACGCCTCGACGGCTCGGGTCACGCTGTGCCAGATCTCCTCGGCGGACTGCTCCACCCAGCCGGGGTGCGGATGCGCCGCGCCGATCGGCACGGACGCCGAGCCCACGACGGAGCCGGAGCCGTCGATCAGCAGGGCCTTGGTCGCGGAGGTCCCCTGGTCGACGGCGAGGAGGAGTGGAGCGGGCGTCATGACGCCGAGGATGGCAGACCGAGGGCCTCGCGCGCGGCACGGTGCATGGCGCCGGCGGTCAGTCCGAAGTGCTCCAGCAGTCCTTCGGGGCTGCCGGTCGGTGCGAAGCCGGAGACCCCCAGCAGCCGCAGTGGGACGGGGGAGTGCTGGCCGGTGAGCGAGGCGACGGCCGCGCCGAGGCCGCCGCTGACGGTGGCCTCCTCCGCCGTGACGATGGCCCGGGTCTCGGCGGCGGCCCGCAGGATCGCGGTCTCGTCGAGGGGGTCGACGAAGGGGGTGTTGAGCACCCGGGCCGAGATGCCTTCGGCGGCCAGCCGGTAGGCGGCGATCAGCGCGCGCGGGACCATCGTGCCGATCGCCACGAGGGCGACGTCGCTTCCCGCCCGCAGGGTCAGCGCGCGCCCCGGCGCGAAGGGGGCGTCGGGCGGGGTCACGTCGGGAACCTTGAACCGGGGGACGCGGAGATAGCTGGGTCCGTCGTGGGAGTGGGCCCAGCGCACGGCGGCGCGGGTCTGGGCGCGGTCGGTGGGCACGACCACGGTGAGGTCGGCGACCGCGCGGAGCCAGGACAGGTCCTCCACCGAGTGGTGCGTGGGGCCGAGTTCGCCGTACGCCATGCCGGGGCTCTGGCCGCACAGGATCACCTTGTGCCCGCTGTAGGCGCAGTCGGCCTTGATCTGCTCCAGCGCGCGACCGGTCAGGAAGGGGCCGGCCGCGGAGACGAACGGTATGTAGCCCGCGTTGGCGAGGCCCGCCCCGACACCCACCATGTTCTGCTCCGCGATACCGACGTTGATCAGGCGGTCGGGGAACTCGTCCCGGAATCCGGAGAGGTTGCTGGAGCCCACCGAGTCGTTGCACACGACGACCACACGGCTGTCCTCGCGGGCGAGCGCGATGAGCTCCTCGGCGAAGGCCTGTCGGCAGTCGTAGGCAGGCGCGTGGGCGAGTGGGTGGGCGACGGTTCCGGTCGTCGGGTCGGCCGTCTTCGCCGGGGACGTGGTCTCGGTCATCGGGTCAGCTCCTCGACGGCGGCGCGCACCTGGTCCTGGTCCGGCACCTTGTGGTGCCATTCGGCGCGGTCCTCGATGAAGGAGACGCCCTTGCCCTTGACGGTGTGGGCGATGACGGCGACGGGCCGTCCGCTCGTCGAGGGGGCGAAGGCGGCGAGCAGCGCCGCGTGGTCGTGGCCGTCCGCCTCGCGCACCTCCCAGCGGAAGGCGGCCCACTTCTCCGCCAGGGGGTCGAGGCCGACGGTCTCCTCCGTCCGGGCTCCCTGCTGGAGCCGGTTCCGGTCGACGACGGCGTACAGCCCTGCCAGCCCCTGGTGACCGGCGGTCATCGCCGCCTCCCAGTTGCTGCCCTCCTGCAGTTCCCCGTCACCGAGGACGACCACGGTCCGGCTGTCGTCCCCCCGCAGACGGGCGCCGAGAGCGCAGCCCACCGCGACGGGAAGGCCGTGGCCGAGCGGGCCGGTGTTGGTCTCCACGCCGGGCACCTTGCGGCGGTTGGGGTGCCCGTTCAGCGCGGACGCGGCGGTGGTGAAGCCGGCGAGTTCCGAGCGCGGGAAGTATCCGCAATGGGCGAGCGTGGCGTAGAGGGCCGCGGCGGAGTGGCCCTTGCTCAGGATGAACCGGTCGCGTCCGGGTGCGTCGGGGTGCTCCGGATCGACGTCGACGACCGCTCCGAAGAGTGTGGCGAGGATGTCGGTGACGGAGAAGTCGCCGCCGATGTGCCCCATCCCCGCCTTGTCGATCATGTCGAGAACCATGAGGCGAATCTCCGCGGACATGGCGCGCAGTCGCTCGACGGTCTCGCGGGGGTGCTCGGACGGGAGGGAGCGCCGTAGTCGGCGGTACTCCGCGGCTGCACCCGGATCAGCGGTCAACATCTGTGAATATCCATTCAGTGATTGATATCTATTACACCCGGATGGTGGAGGGCGCCCGCCGTGGCCGTCAACCCCCTGTTGGAAGCCTTGACAGCCGGTCGAGTGCCGACCTAGCGTCCGGTCAGCCGAGAGGAAACTAAGTGAATAAAAATTCAGGAGGTCTGGCATGAAGCCTGAGACGGGCCCCGTCGACCGCACATTCACCGGCGGTATGTGGACCTTCGGCCGCATCATCGACCGCTATGCCACCGACGGCTACGGGCCGACCGTACCGACCCTGCGAGCCATCGAACTGGCCGCCGCGTCGGGCCAGTTGGTCGGTCTGGACCTCAACTACCCCTTCGACGAGGGCGTGACCGTCGACGACGTCGGCAAGGCCCTCACCGCGCACGGCCTGACGGCGGTCAACATCACGCCGGTGATCTACGACCGTGGCTTCCGCAGCGGCTCGTTCACCAGTGCCGACGCCTCCGCACGCCGGCGTGCCGTCGAACTCGCCCACGAATCGGTCGAGGTGGCGGGGCGACTCGGAGCCCGCTACGTGAAGTTCTGGCCCGGCCAGGACGGTTACGACTACCCCTTCCAGGTCGACTACGCCGAACTGCGCCGCCACGCCATCGAGGGCATCCGGGACGTCGCCCGGAACTTCCCCGACGTCACCTTCGCCATCGAGTACAAGCTCAAGGAGCCCCGCAACCGTCTCTTCTGGTCGACGGCCGCCACCAGCCTGCTCGCCATCGAACAGATGCGCGTGGACAACGTCGGACTGGTCGTGGACTTCGGCCACTCGCTCTTCGCCAAGGAGAATCCCGCCGAAGTCCTCACCCTCGCCCACTCCATGGGCCGTCTCGTCGACATCGAGCTGGACGACAACTACCGGGAGTGGGACGACGATCTGACCGCCGGAGCACTCCACCTCGTGGAGACCCTGGAGTTCCTGCACGTGGTCCGGCAGATCGGCTGGGACCAGCCGCTGAAACTGGACCTCTTCCCCTACCGCGAGGACCCGGCGGACGCCGTCCGTGAATCCGTCGCCACCCTGCGCGCGCTGGAGGACAAGGCGGCCCGTCTGCCGCTGCCCGAACTGCGCGCCGCACAGTCCGCACACGATGCCATGGCCGTCCAGCGCATCGTCCGCACGGCCCTGCTCGGCTGACACGGCCCGACAGCCGGCCGGTCGTCACACCCCTCGTCTCCTCCGTACAACCCCACGTTCCCAAGGAATCAGGAATGCCCTACGGCCCCGAATCCGTCCTCGGCGACGTCCTGCGCGACAAGCAGGCCGAAGCCGTGGTGCGCAAGCACGTGCCCCGTCTCGACGACGAGCTGACGACGGTCCAGTTCAGATACGGAACGCTGCGGCAGCTCTCCTTCTTCATCGAGCGGCTGCGGACCGACCCCGAAGCCCAGGCCGCCCTCTACGCCGAACTGGCCATCGTCCCCGAGACGGTCGTCGAACCGACGTCCCCGGCCGTCGAGACGGACGTCGTCCCGTCTCCCGATTACGAGTCGGCCGAGGTGCCCATCGGCAGCGCCCGGTGCGTGCGACAGGAAGCCGCGGCGCGGTGGCGGCCGTTCGAGCTGGAGCTGCACGGGCCCGAGCACGGAAACCCCTTCACGGACGTCGAACTCCGGGCGGAGTTCCGCCACGGGGACCGCACGCTGACCGCGCACGGCTTCTACGACGGAGCGGGCATCTACCGCGTCCGATTCCTGCCGGACGAGGAGGGGACCTGGACCTTCCGCACCGCGAGCAACGCCCGCTCCCTGGACTCGATCACCGGCACCCTGCACTGCGGCCCGGCCCACCCGCACGACCACGGGCCTGTGCGGGTCCACGAACGATTCCACTTCAGCCACACCGACGGCACCCGCTACTTCCCGGTCGGGACCACTGCCTACGCCTGGACCCACCAGGGCGCCGAACTGGAGGAGCAGACCCTCCGGACCCTCGCCGACGCCCCCTTCAACAAGATCCGGATGTGCGTCTTCCCGAAGTCGTACATCTTCAACACCAACGAACCGCCCCTGTACCCCTTCGAGGGTTCACCCCAGTCAGGCTGGGACTTCCGCCGGCCGAACCCCGCCTACTTCCGGCACCTGGAACAGCGGATCGCCCAGCTCGGCGAACTCGGCATCGAGGCCGACCTCATCCTCTTCCATCCGTACGACCGCTGGGGCTTCTCCGACATGAGCCCGGCCGCCGACGAACGTTATGTGCGCTACCTGGTCTCCCGGCTCGCCGCGCTGCCCAACGTGTGGTGGTCGCTGGCCAACGAGTACGACCTGGTGTGGTCCAAGAACACCGAGGACTGGCACCGGATCGCGGCCGCGATCCGCGCGCACGACCCGCACGGACACTTGATCAGCGTGCACGACTGCATCGAGATCTGGGACAACGACGCCGAGTGGGTCACACACTGCAGCATCCAGAAGCCCCCCGCGGGGACGGCGGACTGGCGTACCCGCTGGGGGAAGCCGGTGGTGCTCGACGAACTGGGCTACGAGGGCGACATCGAACAGGGCTGGGGGAACCTCACGCCTCAGGAACTGGTCCGCCGCTGCTGGGAGGGCGTGGTCCGGGGTGGATACGTCACCCATGGAGAATGCTGGCTGGCCGAGGACGACGTGCTGTGGTGGGCCAAGGGTGGTGCTCTCAAGGGTGAGAGCGCGGCGCGCATGGGATTCCTGCGCGGCGTACTCGAAGAACTCCCGGCCGACGCGCCCGGTATCCAGCCGCTCCCGTCGCCCTTCGACTTCCCGTTCGGTGGCGTCGAGGGGCGCCACCTGCTCGCCTACTTCGGCACCGGCCAGCCCCGCCGACGGACCTTCCTGCTTCGCCCCGGTGTCCGTTACCGGGCAGACGTCCTCGACACGTGGAACATGACGGTCACCGAGCTTCCCGGCACGTACGAAGGGGAGTTCACACTGCCGCTGCCCGGCCGGCCGTACATCGCGGTGCGGCTGAGGGCAGTGGAGGACTGAGCCTGCTCTCCGGGAACACCTCAGAGGGGGGCCGGCCTGGCGGCCGGCCCCCCTCTGTTCGGCAAGGATTCCGCGATCTGCCGTGATCACCGATTCCCGTCAGTGTTTCTGTCAGCGATTTCCGTCAGTCGACGAGCGGGCGTGCAACCTTCAGTTCGTCGTGCGCGATCAACCAGCGGACGGATTCGAGCACGGCGGTCTCGGGTTCGTAGCGCGGGGCGTAGTCGAGGAGGGTCCTGGCCTTCTCGATCGTGAGGCAGTGGCTGCGGTAGAGGTGTTCCCAGCTCACCTCCGCGTGGTCCGGGGGCGTGGTCTGGCGGAACTGCTCCCAGGTCACCGGTTCGAGCGACGCGGTCTGCCCGAACCAACCGGCTGCTGTGTGCGCGTAGCCACGCACGTTCAACGCGGTGGGGGCGACGACGTTGAAGTCCTCTCCCGCCGCCGCGTCCCGGTGCTCGACGGCTCGCTCAAAGGCTTGTGCGACATGGTCCGCGTGCACGTGATGCATCGACTCGACACCGACTCCCGGAATCCGCAACGGCTGCCCGGCCGAGAGCGTGTACCAGACCGTGGGGTCGATGTTCCCCAGCGGACCGACCGGATGCCAGCCGGGGCCGACGATGTGCCCGGGGTGCAGTGACGTGGTCACCAGGCCCCCCGAAGCGGTCTCGTCCTTCAGCATCCGTGCGATCCGGTCCTTCCGGATCCCGTACTCCCCGACAGGAGCAGTCCTCGTCGCCTCCGAGATCGGCAGCTTGATGTCAGGTGAGGTGTCAGGTGAGATGAACCGTGTCCTCGATCCGCCACTCGTCGAGCCATTCGATCACCGGCATGTCCCCGTCGAAACGCAGCGGAAGCCAGACATGGTCGGCGACCGACGTGTCGAACTCCTGCGGCGGGAGGGACACCTCCGTCCCGCCGCTCTCCCTCTCGCCGAAGTACCGGTGGAACGCCTCGGTCTGGTCGGACTCTTCCTCCGACAGATGGGGCAGCCAGCGGTCGGCGATCGCGATGTAGAGGTCCGGGTGCGTCGGATGCCTGAAGACGGAGCTGATCTGGGACCGGAACGACGTGCCGCTCGCGTCCGAGGGGTGCGGGTCCCCGAGGACGGTGTACGGCCCGTGGTAGGTGTCCGCCACCGCCACCTCGGAGCGGTTCGGGAAGTAGCCCGACGTACCGGAGGTGATCAGGTAGTGCCTGCTGTCGCGCCGGAAGTACGCGGGCGCCTCGCGCACCATCGGGGGGTGCGGGTGGGGGAAGTGCGTCGAGTAGTAGCCGGTGACGTCGGTGTACTCCTCGGTGAGGTCGGCGCAGACGAGCTCGCTGTGCACGCGCTCGAAGTAGTAGTAGCCCTTGCCGTCCACGGGGTCGACGACCAGGTCGAAATCGCCGGCGTCCATGCTGAGCGGACGGATCCCGGTGCGGACGATCTCGTAGGGGCCGAGAAGGGAGTCGGCGGTGAGGACCGTGGAGCGCTGACCGCCGTCCTTGTCCATGATCTTGATCCAGCACACGTACTTGCCCGTACGCGGATGGCGGACGATGTGCGGCCGGTCGACGCACTGTGACGGGTGCAGGGGCGACGCGGGGTCGTCGGGGACCGGGGGGATGATCAGCCCGCGGTCCTCCCAGTTGTAGAGGTCCGTCGACGAGTAGCAGCGGATGCCCCAGGTCCAGATGTCGCTGCCCGGCTTGGAGTACTCCTTGTTCTCGCCGTACCAGTAGTAGGTGCCGTACTCGTACAGCACGGAGCCGCCGTGCGCCTGGATCCGCTTGCCGTCGGTGTCGAGCCAGGTCCGGCCCGGGCGGATGGAGTCGTACGTCTCAGGCACGTTCGGTCACCGTCTCGGAGAGGAAGGCCCGCTGGGCGCTGACGAGTTCACGCTCCTCACCCACCAGGTCGAAGGAGCCTGCGAGCCGCCGGTCGTCGGAGTCGAAGCCGAGGAAGAAGTCGACGCGCGCTGGTTCGACCGCGAACGCACGGACGGCGTTGGTGTGGCCCAGCTGGGAGGCGGCGACGCTGAAGGTGACGCGGTGGGAGGCGCCCGGTTCCACCTCGATCCGGTGGAAGCCCGCCAGTTGCTGCGCGGGCCGGGTGACACCACCCTTGCTGTTCACGCGGACATAGAGCTGGACGACGGTGGCACCCGTCACCGGGCCCGTGTTGGTGACCGTGGCGGTGATCCGGACCGTCCCGTCGGTGTCGGCCTGCGCGTCGTGCGACAGGTCGCCGAGAGCGAAGTCGGTGTAGCTCAGGCCGTGCGCGAAGGGGTAGAGCGGCGTGGCCTCCAGGTCGAGATAGTGCCTGTCGACGCTCGGGGGCAGCGGGTTGCGGTAGCCGGAGCCGGCCTTCTGGTGGTGGTAAACCGGGACCTGCCCGGAGTGCCGGGGGATGCTGTAGGGCAGCTTGCCGCTGGGGTTCGTCGCGCCGAAGAGGACCTCGGCGATCGCCTTCGGCCCGAACGGGCCCCCGTAGGACGCCATGACGATCGCCGGAGCGTCCCGGATCACCTCGGGCAACGCGTAGGCGCGGCCCTGTACCAGGACGACCACCAGGGGCTTGCCGGTGGCGGCGATGGCTTCCGCGAGCCGCGTCTGCGCGGCCGGCAGCGAGATGTCCGCCGTGTCGCTGGCCTCTCCCTCGGTGCGCTCCCCGGTGAACCACAGACTCGCGCCGCCGAGGGCGAGCACCACCACGTCCGCGTCCTGGGCGATCTCCACCGCCCGTGCGACCGAGTCGTCCCCAAGCGACCGGGTCAGCGTGCTGCCCTGCTCGGTCCGCACCTGCCCGGCGAAGTCGGACATCTCCTCCGCGATCGAGCGGGCGCCGAACCGGTCGTGGACCAGCTGTTCGGGATCGGTGGGTGTCACGAGAGCCTTGTACCAGGGGTCGGTGACGTCGTCGGAGCCGAGCATGTTGCCGAGCTCCCCGCTCAGCACGGCATCCGTCGCCTCCCGCCACGCCGCGTAGGTATAGGTCGCGAACTGGAGCTTCGCCGCGTCCGCGTGCGGACCGACCACGGCGACCTTCACCCCGCCGGCCAGGGGGAGGATCCCGTCGTTCTTGGCGAGGACCACCGACCGCCGGGCCAGCTCCCGCGACAACTCCGTGCCCTCGGCCGCGACGGCCGCCACGTCGATGCGCTCCGCCGGATACGGATTCTCGAACAGCCCGAGCTCGAACTTGGCCCGCAGCACCCGCCACACGCTGGTGTCGACGTCGGCGAGGTCCGCGTTGCCCCGCCCGACCTCCTCGGCGAGCACCTGGCCGTAGCCGTACGGCTTGGGCATCTCTACGTCGAGTCCGGCCGCGATCGCGAGGCAGGCGGCCTCCGCGGGGGTGTCCGCCACCCGCTGGCGCTCGACCAGCTGGTCCAGGGTCATGTAGTCCGACGACACGAAGCCGTCGAAGCCGAGGACCCCGCGCAGCAGGTCGGTGAGCACCTCGCGCGAGGCGCCCACGGGGATGCCGTCCACGTCTCCGTAGCTGTTCATCACCGACCGCAGGCCGGCGAGCTGGATCGCGGCCTCGAAGGGGTAGGCGAAAAGGTCCCTCGTCTGCCGTGCGCCCCCTTCGTACGCCGAGGTGTTGACGCCACCGACCGGCAGGGCGTAGCCGAGGAAGTGCTTGCCGGTGGCGAGTACACCTTGGCTCAGATCGTCGCCCTGCAGCCCGCGGGTGAAGGCGACGGCGAGGGCGGCGGCCAGGTACGGGTCCTCGCCGTAGGTCTCGTGCACCCGGCCCCAGCGGGGGTCGAGCGCCACGTCCATCACGGGGGACAGAGCGTGCCGCATGCCGGTGCGGATCATCTGGCGGCGGATCAGTTCGGTCATCTCCTGGACCAGATCCGGGCTCCAGGCCGCGGCCAGGCCCGTACCGGTCGGGAAGGACATGTGTCCGCCGGCGAGGAACCCGCTGAGCGCCTCCTGGTGGAACAGGATGGGGATGCCGAGCCGGGTCCGCTCGACGGCCTGCCGCTGCATGCTGCCGACAAGCTGCGCGAGCTTCGCGGGGTCGTCGGTGATGAGCTGCGCGACATGCCCCGGCGGGTTCCGCAGCCAGTGTTCGGCCTCGTCGGAGTCCGAACCGTCGGCGCGGACCAGGGTCCACGGCATGACGGAGACGAGTTGGTGGCACTTCTCCTCGACCGTCAGCTCCCGCAGCAGCAGGGTGGCGCGTTCGCCGGCGGGCAGGCGTACGTCACGGTGATCGTTGCTGGACATGTGGGTGTTCTTCCTGTGGTGCGGATCGGTGTCAGGCGGTGCGCAGACCGAGGATCGCGTCCAGCCGCTGTTCCAGTGCCCTGGTCGCGGCATTGACCTCGTGCGGCGCGAGGGCCTTCGGGACCACGGCCACCGGCGCGTCGAGGTACGGGGCGAGGCGGGAGGCGATGTCCGGTTCGCCGCCCGGGACGACGCCGGTGTCGACGGCCGACGCCACGACCTGGGACCAGATGCCCGCGTCGTCGAGCAGGTCGCGGACCGTGGCCACCGTGCCGGACCCCGTGCCGGAGGCCATCGGATCGGGCACGTCCCAACGGTGGTCACCGTGTCCGACGGTCAGGGGCTCGTCGGCTCCGGGCAGGTGCACGTGGGCGGTGGCACCGACCGGGACGCGCACGTTCAGGCGGAATGTCCCCGCCGACCTTTCCCAGGCGACATGCGCCTCGCCGTACGGAGTGATGTGCCGGGCCGACGCCGACGTCAGGTCGGCGGAGGGGAGCGGCCGGACGAGGATCTCGCGGTATCCGGGCGCGGCGGGGGCCAGTCCGGCGACGGTGCGGTGGAGCCAGTCCGCGACGGCGCCGAGCGCGTAGTGGTTGAACGACGTCATCCCGTCGGAGTTGACGCTGCCGTCGGGCAGCATGCTGTCCCAGCGCTCCCAGACGGTCGTGGCGCCCATCGTCACCGGGTAGAGCCAGGACGGGCACTGGGTCTGCAACAGCAGGCGGTAGGCGACGTCGACGTGTCCGGTGGCGACCAGCGCGTCGGTCACCAGCGGCGTTCCCACGAAGCCGGTGCTGATCCGGAACGCGTTCGCCCGCACCAGGTCGGCCAGCCTCCGCCCGGCGTGTGTGCGTTGCTCGGCGCCGGGCAGCAGGGCCCACTGGACGGCGAGGGCGTACACCGTCGGGGCGTCGGAGAGGATCCGGCCGGTCCGGGTGACGTACGCGTGGGCGAACGCCGTACGTACCTCGTCCGCCAGGGCGGCGTACCGGTCGGCCTCGGCCGTGCGGCCGAGCACGCGCGCGGCCTCGGCCACGACCTCCGCCGAACGGGCCAGGTGCGCGGTGGCCACCACGTCCGGGTCCGCCTTGGCGCGGGCGGCGTCCTCGGCAGGAGCCGTCGGGTCGAGCCAGTCGCCGAACTGGAAGCCTCCCGCCCAGAGGCGGTCGGGGCCGGCGAGCCCCGCCACATGGTCGACCCAGGCGCGCATGCTGGGCAGTTGACGCTCCAGGAGCCCCCGGTCACCGGTGCGCTGGTAGAGCGTCCAGGGGACCAGAGCGGCGGCGTCGCCCCAGGCCGTCGCGGCGGGCGAGGGCGAACGGATCACATCGGGCACCACGTACGGCACCGACCCGTCCGGCTGTTGTTCGGCGGCCAGGTCCGCGAGCCACGAGCTGAGGAAACCCGCGCTGTCGAACAGGAACATGGCCGTGGGCGCGAAGACCTGGATGTCCCCGGTCCAGCCGAGCCGTTCGTCGCGCTGGGGGCAGTCCGTGGGGATGTCGACGAAGTTTCCGCGCATGCTCCACACCACGTTCTCGTGGAAGCGGTTCAGCAGGGCGTGGGAGGAGCTGAACCAGCCCTTGCGGCGCAGGTCGGAGCCGATCACCACGGCGTCCACGTCCTCCGCGCGCAGACCGGGCACGCCCGACACCTCCGCGTACCGGAAGCCGTGGAAGGTGAGGGAGGGCTCCAGGGTCTCCTCGCTGGCGCCGCTGACGAGGTAGGTGTCGGTCGCCTCGGCCGAACGCAGGGGGAGAGTGGCGAGTTCACCGTTCTCCAGGACTTCCGCGTGCCGGACGACGACCTCGGTGCCGGATGCCAGACCGCGCACGCGCAACCGCACCCAGCCCACCGCGTTCTGACCGAAGTCGACCAGGGTGCGGCCGGTGGGTGACGTCCACACCTTCTCGGCGGGGAGGAGACAACTGACACGGACGGGCGGCCCCTCCGGTGCGACGAGGCGCCCGAGGTCGCCCGGCACCACCTCCACGGCGTCGGCGGTCGTGTGCCAGCGTGCGTCGCGCCGTCGCAGGTCGGTGCGCTGGCCGTCGTAGAGGTCGTCGGCGAGCACCTCGCTCTCCCGCGCGGTCCAGGTGCCGTCGGTGGCGAGGACGTGCACCTGACCGTCGGCGGTGGTGACCTCCAACTGCGCCAGCAGGGCCAGCCGGTCGCCGTACAGGGCGCGTTCGGCGTTGAAGCCCAGGCGTCCGCGGTACCAGCCGTTGCCCAGCAGCACGTCCAGCTCGTTGTCGCCCTCGCGCACCAGGTCCGTGACGTCGTACGTCTGGTAGCGCAGCCGGTGTTCGTACGCGGTCCAGCCCGGTGCGAGGACCTGGTCGCCGACGCGGTGACCGTTGAGGGTGGCGGTGTACAGGCCGTGCGCGGTGGCGTAGAGGCGGGCCCTGCGGACCTCGCCCGGCACGTGCAGGGACCCGTGCAGCACGGGCGCCGGCATCCGCAGGCCGCCGACGGCCACCGGGCTGACGAAGGCCGCGGACCAGTCGGCGGCGTCGAGCAGTCCGGCCTCCACGACGGAACGCTCGCTCCACTCGCTCCAGTCGGAGTCATGGGCCACGCGCACGCGGACCGAGGCGAACTCACGGGATCTCAGCGGAGCGGCGGGCCAGGGCACCAGCACCTGTTCGGCGCTGTGCACCCGGTAGTGCTCGGCGCGTCCGCCGCGCAGGATCTCCACCTCGTAGGCGGTCTGCCAGTAGTCCGTGTCCGCGTGCGGGGTCGTCCAGGAAAGTCGGGGCGAGCCCGTTCCGATGCCCCGCAGGGGGGAGGGGTCGGTGAGGTGCTCGAAGTGGGGTGCGTGGGGAGCGGCTGCCACGGCCATGCAAGTCTCCAGACTTTTAGGGCAGTCGGTGACCGGGCCTGGAGCAGGCTTCGTGGCCTTGCCCAGGAACGCCCGCGCGCGGTGCTGAGCGCTGTGTGGCGGGCCGGTGTCGTATAACGTTCTACGCGGGCAGCGTAGGGACCACTGCTCCCACGTGTCAAGGACGAGGGAGGACGTCGATCGATGGGGCAGTCGGCAAAGGCGGCGCTTGTAGGCGCTCATCCACACCAGCTCTGCTGACGGGGGGCGATGCTCGAAACGAGGCACGCAGGGGACGGCTGCCAGGACCTTGCAGGTCTCAGGGTTCTCAGGGCTTGGTGGCCGGGCAGAACCGGCCGCGTCAGACGCGCCGTGCAACGTCCTACGCGACGAGGAGGTCAAGAACCCGCCTCATGGAGTGTCAAGACTTGGGCGCCGGTCAAGAGGGGGATGGGCTCGGCCGGTGGAGCGCGATCGCCGTGTGGCCGTCAGGATACGGAGGGTGCCGCAGCCGTGTCGCGTTCCACCACGCGAGGTGCGATGACGTAGTGCACGGACTTGCCGCGTCCCTTGATGCGTTCGAGGAGGAGCTGTGCACTGACGGAGCCGGTGAGCTCGCCGGACTGGTCGACCGTCGTCAGTGAGACGCGGCTGATGCGGGCGGCGAAGATGTCGTCGTAGCCGACGACCGTCACGTCGTCGGGGACACTGAGGCCCTTGTCCGCCGCGGCCCGCAGCACTCCGAGGGCCGCCATGTCGGCGCCGGCGAAGATCGCGGTCGGCGGTTGCCGTCGCGCGAGAAGTTCGGTCGCGGCCTCGTGGCCACCGACTTCCGAGTACGAGGTCACGACGACGTCCGGCTTGAGACCGTGGCGCCGCATGGCCTTCTCGTAGCCGTGCCGGCGGGCGGTGTGCGAGAGCACATAGGGCTCCTGGAACGGGCCGTCGGGCATCGCCGTGTGCGCGATGCGACGGTGGCCGAGTTTCACCAGGCGGTCCACCATGAGCGCGGCGCCGAGACGGTCGTCGTTGGTCACGGTGTCCACGTGCTCGGGAGCGCCGTGCAGGGCCACCGCGACCGTCGGGATGCGGTCACCGAGCTGCTCCAGCCAGTCCACCTCCGCCCAGGGGGCGATCAGGACGAGCCCGTCGACCTGGCGGTCCACCAGCGCTTCCACACAGTGGCGCTGCCGCGCCGGCTCGGTTCCGCCGATCGCGATGATCTCTTGGAAGGGGCCTTCACCCAGAGCCGAACTGATCGACTGGGCGACCTCGGTCTGGAACGGCGAGGACAGGTCGGTCAAAACGATACCGACGGTGAAGGATTTACCGCGCATGGCCCGTGCCCCGGCGTGCGGCCGGTAGTCGAGGCGGGTGATCGCCGCGGTGACCTTCTCGCGCATCTCCGGACTGACGCCGTACGCGTCGCGCAGGACCTTGGAGACGGCCGAGATCGAGACGCCGGCTTCCCGCGCCACGTCCTTGATCGTGGCGCGGGCCGGCGCCTGCTTGCGTCCCGGCTGCACGTCGGTCATGCGCGGCATCCTATTTCAGCCCGCTGTCGTACGGGAATGCGACGTCGGAGGACCGCGACGCGCACCCGCGCCCGTTCGTGCTCCTGATGAAGACGGCCAGGTTCCGCACCCGCGCGAAGGGGTCCGGCTGGTAGAACGTTCGCCAACACTCGCTTAGGATGCGTCTCATGAGCACTGCGAGGGGCGGGGTCTCCAGCACGCGGGCCCAGGCGTCGGCCCGCACTCGGCGAGCCACGATGCAGGATGTGGCGCGCGAGGCGGGTGTCTCCGTGTCCGCCGTCTCCAAGGTGGTGCGCGACGCCTACGGCGTGAGCGCGGACATGCGGGAGCGTGTCAACTCGGCGATCGAGCGGCTTGGTTATCGTCCGCACGCCGGGGCGAGGGCGATGCGCGGCAGCACGTTCACGGTGGGCATGGTGCTTCCGGACCTCTCCTCGCCGTTCCCCACGGAAGTCGCCCATGGCGTGAGCCGGGAACTGGGTGACACGCCCTTCCAGGAGATCATCGCGCTGGGTGGCGTCGAGCCCGAGACACAGCGCAGGGCCATAGAGGCGTTGGTGGACCGCCATGTCGACGGTCTGGTCCTGGTCGCGCCCTGGCTCGAGGTGGCGTGGATCGAGGAACTGGCCGTCCGGATCCCGGTCGTGGCCGTCGCCCTGCACGGAGCCCCGGGGAACTTCGACACGGTGATCAACGACGACCGGTTGGGCGCGGCCCTGCTCGTCGACCACCTGGCCGCGCTCGGCCATCGGCGAATCGTCCACACCGCGATGCCCGACGGCCCGTTCCGTGAGCCGTTCATGCTCTCCCACACGGCGCGTCGGCGTGGCTACGAGACGGAGATGCGCCGCCGCGACCTGGAACCCGAGGTCGTCGTCACGTCGTACAGCGAGGAAGGCGGACATGAGGCCGCCCAGCAGCTGTTCGCCCGCGCCGAACCGCCGACCGCGATCCTGGCCGGTGCCGACGTCGCCGCGCTGGGCGTCCTGCGCGCGGCCGAGGAGCGAGGCCTGTCCGTCCCCGGTGACGTGTCGATCGTGGGCTACGACAACATCATGCCCAGTCGCATCGGGCGGATCTCCTTGACCACGGTGGACCAGTCGGGGCCGCTGACCGGATCGGTGAGCGCCCGACTGCTGCTCGAGCGCATCCAGGGCCGCAAGAGACCCGTGCACTACGTCATCGCGCCACGGCTCGAGTCCCGCTCCACGGTGGCGGCCCCGCAGTCTGTGGAGCCCTGAGCGGGCGCCGGGAGCCTTCGGGAAACCGCCCCGGGAGTATCACCGCCTTCGTTGACACGGGTGTGGGCGCCTTCCTAGCCGTGAACGTGAAACGTTGCACGTCATGTGTCTACATCCTTGAGGAAGCCGTGACCCACGCGCCGCACAGCCCCCGCGACCAAAGCCCCCCCGCACTGGACCGTCCAGTGGATCGCCAGGCCCGTACCGCCCGAGCAGCGAGTTCAGCGGGCGATCGACGGTGACCACATCGCCTGGGCCGAACCAGGACACGCGCTCGCGCAGTCCTTCACCGCGTCAGGCCCGGTCACCGCCGTCAATCTGGGCGCGGTGCGGCAGGACGGGGAGAACCCGGTGGCCGACATCGAGCTGTGCGACGAAGGTGGGAAATCGCTCGCCTGCACCACCGTCGGCACCGGCCACATCGCCGTGTGGGATCGCTTCACCCACTTCCTCGCCTTCGACCCGCCCCTCCCGCCCGGCACGTACACGCTGCACCTGCGGGCGGTCTCGGGGCGGATCGGCTGGCGTGGGTTCGAGCGGGTCCAAGCGGCCGTCGCGGACGACGGGGTCTCCCCGACGCCCCTGACCGGCACCGCCTACCGTGATGGGGTGCCCGAGCAGGGACTGTGGGGCCAGGTGCCGCGCCCGGCGCTGGCCGGCGATCGTCGCGGCGGCCGTGGCCACCGGTGTCACGCCGCAGGGCGAGGCAGAGGCCGCGGGCAAGGTCAGGCCGTATCTCGACGCCCCGGCCTGGTCCATCACCCAGGCACTGGTTCCGCCGGAGAGCTTCGGCCCCCCCTGCCGACCTGGAAGCCCGGATCGCCGCCATCCTCGGCGACTACCAGGGCTCTGTTGACGGATCTCCGCGGCGTCGCGGCGTCCGGCACGTACTCACGCCGCACGCCGAGCGCACGCGCCGGACGCCGCTCCTTCTCCCACGGAGATCCATCAGGAGAGCCCCAGGGCCGCTGTGGAGACCCCGGCAAGGTACCTTTTCCCCGCATTCCGCCCGGTGTCGGCGGGCTGTATGGCGGGGGTTTTCGTGCGTCCGCGCGTCACGAAACCCGAGGTGCGCGCCGGTTCGGAGCGCACCAGGGGAGCGCGTCCTCGTTCCCGAAACGTGACGTCTCGCCCTGCGCAGTCTATTGACGCTCGAGGTGGCCAGAGTTACGGTCCCGTTCGTAAAACGTTGCACACGCTGTGCGGTGTCTACTTCCTCCACAGCTACCCTTCTCGCATCACTTTGCCCTAAGGGGTCATCAATGAGACGCACACTTCCTCTCGTGACCAAGACCGTTGCTCCGCTGGCCGCGGCGGCTCTCCTGCTCACCGCCTGCACGGGTCAGTCCAGCAGCAACGGCGGCGATGCGGGCTCGGGCGGCACCGGCAAGGACAAGCTGGTCCTCGGCCTGACCGCCGACATGACCGGCTGGGACCCGTCCACCGCGCCCCCCTACCAGGCGTGGGGGTACGAGGCGGCCTACGACAACCTGGCGCAGTGCAACAAGGACGGGAGCCTCGCGCCGGCCGCCGCGACGAGCTGGGAGATCAGCGCTGACAAGAAGTCCTTCACCGCTCACCTGCGGTCGGGCATGAAGTTCTCCGACGGCACCCCGGTCACCGCCCAAACGGTGAAGGAATCCTTCGCGCCGCTGGCCAAGACGGCCTCGGACCGCTACGGCGGCATCAAGTTCGACATCCCCGACTCGCGGACCGCCACCATCACCTGGCCCGACGCACAGCCCCTGATGAGCACCCGGATCTGCGCCGTCAAGCTCGTCTCGGCGAAGTACCTCGCCTCCAAGAGCAGGAACACCGCCCCGGTCGGCTCGGGCCCGTACACCTACGACGCCAAGGCGTCCACCGCCGGCTCGGTCTACGTTCTCAGGAAGAACCCGGACTTCTACGACGCCAAGAAGTACCCGTACAAGATCCTTGAACTGCGCGTCCTGAGCAGCGCCACCGCCGCCCTGAGCGCGCTGAAGACGGGACAGATCGACGGCACGGTCGTCACGGCCGACACCTACAACGAGGCCAAGAAGACGCCGAACGTCAACGTGATGGCGATCGAGTCGGGCGTCACCGCGATGATGCTCACCGACCACGAAGGCAAGAAGATCCCGGCCCTCAAGGACATCCGCGTGCGCAAGGCCATGAACATGGTCTTCGACCGAGACCTCATCGCCAAGAAGCTCTACAAGGGCCTGGCCTCGCCGACCTACCAGTACTTCAACAAGCAGGGCGCGGCCTACGTGAAGGGCAGTGACCCGTACCCGTACAACGTTGCCGAAGCCAAGAAGCTGATGAAGGAGGCCGGTCAGGAAAAGGGGTTCGCCCTCACTCTGCCCACCATGGAGGGCCAGGCGTGGACGGTGCTGCTGCCGTACGTCACCCAGCAGCTCGCCGAACTGAACATCAAGGTGGAGACCAAGACCCTCACCGGCGCCGACGCCATCACCAAGCTGCTCAGCGGTGACTACCCGGCCCCGATGTGGACGGTCGGGGCTATCGCCGATTCCGTGCAGGACATCTCCATCGGCGTCATCCCGGCCGGCTACTGGAACGTCTCCCACCAGCCCGACGCCACGGTCGAGAAGTACTGGAAGACCATCGTCACCGGCAGCAGCAGTGAGTCGAAGGCTGCTCAGCAGGCCATCGGCAAGTACGTCCTGGACAACGCGTGGTACGTCCCGCTGGTCAACCCGCAGGTCTTCTACGCGTACGCCGACAGCATCAAGATCCCCCAGTCCACCGACCCGAACGACGCGCACCCGATCCTGCGCGACTTCAAGTGATCGACACCCCGTTACAGCCCGAAGCGGCCGAACAGAACCCGAAGAGGACGAGGAACGGACCCTGTCATGCCCGCACTGCTCCTGAGGCACCTGGCGCGCGCCTCCGGCATCTTCCTGCTGGTGACCTTCTCCACCTTCTGCCTGATGTACGGCAACGGAGAGGGCGTCGCCAGAGCCACGCTCGGCATGAGCGCGTCCGCCTCCGACGTGCGTCATCGGATGGTCGAGCTCGGGCTGGACCGGCCGCTCCTGGTGCAGTTCGGCGACTGGCTCGGCGGGGTTTTCACCGGTGATTTCGGACAGTCCTACCTCACCGGCCAGTCCGTGGCCGGGGCGCTGCAGGTCCGCGTCCCGGTCACCCTCGCCCTCACTCTGATCACCCTGGTCCTCACCGCCGTCATCAGCGTCGTCCTCGGCGTGACGGCGGCGGTGCGGGGCGGCTGGGTGGACCGGATGGTGCAGTTCCTCTCGGTGCTCGGTACGGCCGTTCCCTCCTTCATCATCGCGATCGTGCTGGTGTTCACCTTCGCCGTGCACTTCAGAGCCTTCCCGGCCACCGGATACACCTCGCCCGAGATCAGCTTCGGCGGGTGGATCTCCTCCGTGACGCTGCCGGTGCTCGCCCTGCTCATCGGGTCCGTGGCGAGTGCCGCGGTCCAGTTCCGGGCGGCGTTCCTCGACAACCTGGGGCGGGACTACGTCCGTACGCTGCGAGCCCGAGGCGTCTCCGAACGCGCGGTGCTCTTCCGTCACATCCTGCGCAACGCGGGCGGCCCCGGTCTCACCGTGCTCAACCTCCAGCTCATCGGCACCCTCGGTGGCGCCGTCTTCGTCGAGCAGATCTTCGCCCTGCCGGGCATGGGCCAGCTCGGCAACCTCTCCGCCCAGTCGGGCGACGTACCCATGGTGATGGGCACGGTCCTCGTCACCATCGCGATCGTGATCGTCGTCAACATCCTCGGCGACCTGGCCACCATGCTCCTCAACCCGAAGGCGAGGACCCGATGACCGCGCCCGACCTCCCGGCGCCCGACGTCGGCACCGCAGCTTCCTCCGTCGCCTCCGCGGAACGCTCCTTGTTCCTACGGCTGCTGCGTAATCCGCAGGCGGCGATCTGTCTCACCTTCGTCGTCCTCATCGCGTTCGTGGCGATCTTCGCACCGCTCCTCGCCCCGTACAGCGCCACCTACACCGACCTTGAGGCCGTGGGCGCCCCCGCCTTCAGCACGGGGCACGTTCTCGGTGGTGACGCGGCCGGGCGCGATGTGCTGTCCCGCCTCATCTGGGGCACCCGGCAGAGCGGGCTCGCCAGCCTCATCGTCCTCGGTGTCTCGCTCGCCGTCGGGGCGGTCGGCGGTCTGGTCGCGGGCTTCTACCGGGGGCGCTTCGAGACCGTCTCCGGCTTCGCCACCGACGTCGTCATGTCGCTGCCCGGCGTCGTCCTGCTCATCGCCCTCTACTCCCTGACCGGTCCGGACATCCCCGTCGCGATGGCCGTGTTCGGCCTCCTGGTCGCTCCCGGCTACTACCGTCTGGTGCGCGGCGTCGTCCTGGGCGTACGCGGAGAGCTGTACGTGGATGCCGCCCGGGTCGTCGGCCTCTCCGACCTGCGCATCGTCGGCCGCCATGTGCTGTGGGCGGTGCGGGTGCCTATCGTCATCCAGAGCTCCTTCGTGCTCGCCGCGGGCATCGGCATCGAGGCCGGTGTCACCTTCCTCGGCCTCGGCGACAGCAACGCGGGCTCGTGGGGTGTGGTGCTGCAGAAGGCCTTCGAGGACATCTACAACAACCCGCTGGGGATCGTCTGGCCGGCCCTGCTGATCAGCCTCACCATCCTGGCGCTCATCCTGCTCGGCAACGCTCTCAGCGACGTCCTGCAGGCATCGGCCCGCAGCAAGCCGGTGACGGCGCGGCAGCGCAAGGTGGCGCTCGCCGCCGGGACAACCGCCGTGGGCGAGCCCGCGGACGACGCACTCCTGTCCCTGCGCGGCATCCGCATCGCCTACCCGCAGGGCGACGAGATCCGCGAGGTGGTGCACGGCGTCGACCTGGACGTGCGGCGCGGCGAGATCCACGGCCTGGTCGGCGAGTCCGGCTCGGGCAAGTCCCAGATCGTCTTCTCCGTGCTCGGCATCCTGCCGCGCGAGGCCCTCACCCTCGCCGGAAGCGTCCACCTCGACGGCGTGGACCTGCTCGCCGACGAAGGCCGGATGCGCGCGGCCCGCGGCCGCCGTATCGCGTACGTCCCCCAGGAGCCGATGTCCAACCTCGACCCCTGTTTCACCATCGGCCGCCAGCTCCTGTACTGGCTGCGCGCGTCCACCGACCTCGGGATCGAAGAGGCCCGGGAACGGATCGTCGCGCTGCTCACGCGGGTCGGCATCCAGGATCCGGAGCGTGTGATGGGTCTGTATCCGCACCAGATTTCCGGTGGTATGGCCCAGCGTGTGCTGATCTGCGGCGCGGTCGCCTCCGACCCCGACGTGATCGTCGCCGACGAGCCGACCACCGCGCTCGACGTCACGGTTCAGGCCGAAGTCCTCGAACTGATGCGCGAGCTGGCGCGCGAACGCGGCCTCGCCATGATCATCGTGACCCACAACCTGGGCGTGGTCGCCGACCTGTGCGACACGGTCAGCGTCATGAAGGACGGCTGGATCGTCGAACAGGCCGCGGTGGACGACCTGTTCGAGTCGCCGCGCGAGCCGTACACCAAGGAACTCCTTTCCGCCTCCCGCCGCGTCGAGCTGATGGAGACCGAGGCCCCGTGACCGAGTCCGCATCCGACACCGCACCGCTCCTCAGGGTCGAGGACCTGGTGGTCCGTTTCGCCGATCGCCGGGGCCGCGGCAAGACGGTCATCGACGGCGTCAGCTTCGACATAGCCCCCGGCGAGACCGTGGGCCTGGTCGGCGAGTCCGGCTCCGGCAAGACCACCATCGGCCGTGCGATCCTGGGCCTCACCCCGGTCAGCGGCGGCGAGATCACCTTTCGCGGCAAGACCATCAGCAACGTCTCGCGCGCCCGCCGACGCAAGATCGCCAGCGATATCCAGGTGGTCTTCCAGGACCCGTACTCGTCGCTCAACCCCGCCATGACCGTGGGCAGCATCCTGGTCGAACCCCTCGACGCGGCCGGCGTCGAGGGCGGAGCGGCCAGGATCCGTGAACTCCTCGACGCGGTCGGCCTTCCCTCCGACTCCGCCCGCCGCTACCCGCGCGAATTCTCCGGCGGCCAGCGCCAGCGCGTCGCCATCGCCCGTGCCCTGGCCCTCGCCCCGTCTGTCATCATCTGCGACGAACCGACCAGCGCCCTGGACGTCACCACCCAGGCCAAGGTCCTGACCCTGCTGAAGAACATCCAGGACGAAACCGGCGTCGCGTACATCTTCATCAGTCATGACCTCGGAGTCGTCAACGACATCAGCGACCGCACCGCAGTCCTGGACGGGGGCCGGATCGTCGAGTTGGGGGAGTCCACCCAGGTCGCGACGGCGCCGGTCCACCCCTATACCCGCAAGCTCCAGATGGCGGCACCGGTCGCGGACCCGAAGCGACAGCGCCTCCGCCGGGCGAAGCGGCTGAGCCTCGCCGCCGACGCGGGCACCGGCGTGCCCGAGAGCACGGACGTCTGCTGACACACCGCCGTGCCCGACGGCCCGCGTACCCCTGAGTCCCGGCGGCTCCCCGGCATGCCCTGTCACCGACGGGGGTGCCCGGCATCCGCCGGAGGCCCGCCATGCCCCGCACCAGCGCGGAACCCACGCCAGCCCCCAACGAACCAGCGCATCACTCCCCTCCCAGGAGAAGCACATGAGCGTACGACGACCCACCCGACGCGACTTCGTCCGCACCTCGGCGGCAGGCACGGCCGTCGTGCTGGGAGCGACCCCGCTGTTGAGTACGCCCGCCTCGGCCGAGGCAAGGCCGACCTGCACGGCGAGCGGCTCCGGCGGACCCATGCAGATCACACCCGACTGCGACGACCCGACGTACAACCGGCCCGTGATCGACAGTGAGGAGGACCTGACCTCCCCCGTGCGGCACAGGAAGGTGTCCGGCCACTTCGAGGGAACGTCCAAGAAGTTCACCATCTACCTGCCGCCCAAGAACCGGTGGCAGGGGAGGTTCTTCCACAAGGTCTATCCGCTCCAGGACGAGCAGGCCCCCGCCGACGTCGTCGCCTTCGGCGCGGCCAGCGGCGCGTACACCGTGCAGACCAACGGAGGTGTCGGCTACCGCGTCGAGGCGGCGGCGGCCAAGTTCTCCAGGACCGTCGCCGCGAAGTACTACCGCTCCGACCGGCGGATCTACGGATACGTCTACGGCGGCAGCGGTGGTTCCTACCAGACCATCGGCGGCATGGAGAACACCGTCGGCGTGTGGGACGGAGCGGTGCCGTTCATCCCCGGCAGCCCGGTGTCCATCCCGAACAGTTTCACCGTGCGCGCCCTGGCCAGGCTCGTGCTGCGGGAGAAGGCCGCCCGCATCGGTGACGCGGTCGCACCCGGCGGCACGGGCGATCCCTACGCCGGGCTCGACAGCGTCGAGCGCGCCATGCTGCGCGAGGTGTCGAGCATGGGTGTTCCGCTCCGGACGTGGGAGGACTACTCCTACGTGCTCAAACTGCCGGTTGACCCCGACAACCTGCTGGGGTTCGTGGCCGTCGTGCGCGCCATGGATCCCACGTACGCGGACGACTTCTGGTCGAAGCCGGGCTACCTGGGCACCGAGCAGTCACCTCTCGGCGACCTGGTCCGTGCCGCGCGGATCGATCACACGGCCACCATCACCGAGGTGCGCCGCAACGCCGACGACGTGCCGACAGCACTGCTCCTTGACAGCGTGCCGTCCACAGCGATCACGACACCCCTCGACTTCACGGTCCGCGGTGCGGACGGCACGACGAACATCGGCACGCTGACAGGTTCGCTGGACGTCACCGCCAAGGTGTTCACCCTCGCGGACGGAAACAGCGCCACCGTCCTCGACGCCCTCGCCGACGGTGGCAGGATCCAGTCCGACAACCGCTGGTTCCTCGCCTTCCACGCCTACCACCGGCACCAGGTTCCGACCCGGCCCGGTTTCCACACCTTCGACCAGTACCGCGGACCGGACGGACAGCCCCTGTACCCGCAGCGGGCGGTCCAGATCGGCCCACTCATGTCCGCCGGCACCAGCGACGGCGGCACGCACACCGGCAAGGTGAACGGCAAGGTCATCGTGGTCGCCAACCTGCTCGACTGCGACGCCTGCCCCGTGCCCGGTGACTGGTACGGAGCCCAGGTGAAGCAGGCCATGGGCGACCGCTTCGACGACACCTACCGGCTCTGGTACAACGACAGCGCCGACCATCTGGAAGGCTCCGCCACCGGGGCCCGTGCGAACCGACTGGTCGACTGGACCGGCATCCTGGAGCACGCGCTGCGTGATCTGAGCGCCTGGGTGGAGAAGGGCAAGGCACCGGCGCGCACGACCGCGTACACCCTGCGCGACAGCCAGGTCGAGGTGCCGACGAGGGCCCGCGCCCGACTGGGTGTCCAGCCCGTCGTCGACCTCACGGTCCGCGGCCGGGACCGCATCGAGGTCGCCGCCGGACGGCCGGTCGTCTTCCGGGCCAGGATCGAGACGCCCCCGAAGGCCGGCCGGATCGTGTCCACCGAGTGGGACTTCACCGGATCCGGAACCTTCACCGCACGCCCCTGCGGCCCCGCGCGGGAAACCGTGGAGGTCCAGACCGCCTTCACCTACGACAAGCCCGGCACGTACTTCGTGGCACTGCGCGCCACCGCTCAGCGCGAGGGTGACGCGCACACGCCGTTCGCCCGGGTGCGCAACCTGGGCCGAGTACGGGTCGTCGTGCGCTGACCCGGGTGCCCGTGCCGGGCTCCTCGCAGCTGCCTCGCGCACGAATTGACACAAGGAACAGAGTGAACACATCACGTCAGCCCCACCATGACGCAGCGAGGGCTCGGCCGTGTCCCTAGCCACCTACCGGGAGTTCCTGCGCACTCCCTCGGTGTCCTGGCTGTTCCTCACCTCGATCGTGGGGCGCTTCAACCAGGGCATGACCAGCCTCGCCCTGCTGATGCTGACCATCGACCGGTCGAGCTACGCGGTGTACAGCGCGGTGTCGGCGGTCGGCATGATCGGAGCCCTGGTCTCCGGACCACTGTTGAGCAGACTGGCCGAGGCGCGCGGCCGTCGCCGGGTCCTCGCCGCCACCGCCGTACTGCACACCGTGGCCATGGGGGCACTGATCCTGGTGCCCCCGGAGCCGGTACTACTGGTCGGCCTGTCCCTGTGCCTGGGGCTGTGCACGCCTCCGTTGACCTCGACGGTCCGGGCGACCGTGCCGATGCTGGTCCGTCCGGAACAGGGACGTACCTTCTTCGCACTTGAGGCGACCGCGCAGGAGGTCGTCTTCGTCGTGGGGCCGGTGATCACGTCGTCCCTGGCCGCCTTCGGCGGGCCCCGTCTCGCGCTCGCCGCGTGCGGCACGCTCGTTCTCGTCGGCACGCTCGCCTACGCGGCGGGCCGCGACGCGGAGGCCGGTCGGGTGGCTGTGGCGCCTGTCCGCGGCGGGGCCGTGCTGCGGGTGCGGGGCCTGCCCCGTCTCTTCGCGGCGGGAGCGCTGCTGACCTGCGCGCTGGCCGCCCAGGTCCTCGGCGTGGTCGCCCTGGTGAGCGGCTCCGAAGTGTCGACGGATGCGGGATTCGTGCTCGCGGTGGGCAGCCTCGGGTCTCTCGTGGGCGGGCTGGTCCATGGTGCGCGCAGGCGTCAGAAGGCGAGGCTGCGGCGCCCGTTGCTGTACGTGGCGGCGGGACTGGGGCTGCTGGCGCTCACCACGGGCCAGACCGCTGTGACCGTCTTGCTCTTCTTCTGGGGCATGACCGTCGCACCCGCGCTGTCCAGCCTCTTCGAGCGGCTGTCCGCGACAGCGCCGACGGGCTCCGCCGCCGAGGCGTTCGGATGGATGGGCAGCGTGCTCGCCATCGGCAACGTGGCCGGGACCACTCTCGCGGGGCTGCTCGTCACCGGCTGGGGAGCGCGTGCCCCGCTGGCCGCGGCAGCTGTTCTCGCGCTGCTCGCGGCGCTGGTGTGCGAGCCCTGGCGCAGATCCGGACGGCGGGGCGCCACCCCGTTCGACAGGACGACCGACCAGAAAACGGATCAGCCCGCGAAGCCGTCGGCGTCCCCGGGCGACCCCGCGACCTTCGCACCCTCGACAAGGCAGGACCAGCCATGATCTCACCGAACCCGCACCCGGCCAGCTCGCTGCCGAACCCGCTGATCCCCGGCTTCAACCCGGACCCCAGCTGTGTCCTGGTCGACGGCACCTGGTACCTGGTCACGTCGTCGTTCGAGTATCTGCCGGCGCTGCCGGTCCACCGCAGCACCGACTTCGTCACCTGGGAACACATCGGCAACGTGGCGACGCGTGAGGAGCAGGTCGGAGTCGCGAACGTGCCGGATTCCGGGGGAGTGTGGGCCCCGACCATCCGTCACCACGACGGTCTCTTCCATGTGATCGTCACGGTGGCCACCAGTTCACGCGGCTGCGTCGTGTTCACCGCCGCCGATCCGGCCGGGCCCTGGAGCGAGGGCACCACCCTCGACGGAATCATCGGCATCGATCCCGATCTGGCCTGGGACGAGACCGGCTCCGCGTATGTCACCTACAGCGGCCTGCACCTGGACGGGACGACGGTCGTCGAGCACCGGGGCATCCTCCAGGCCAGGGTCGACCTCGGCGAGGGACGGGTGCTGGAGGAACCCCGGGAGCTGTGGTCCGGAACGGGGCTGGTCGCCCCCGAGGCACCGCACCTGTTCCGGCGCGGGGACCACTGGTACCTGATGATCGCCGAAGGCGGCACCGGGTACGGCCACGCGGTGAGCGTCGCCCGGGGCCCGAGCATCGAGGGGCCGTTCGAAGGAGCCCCGGGCAACCCGGTGTTGTGCGCCTCGGGCACCGACCGCTCCGTCCAGTGCACCGGCCACGCCGATCTGGTCCGCGGCCCGCACGGCGAAGACGTTCTGGTGCTGCTCGGCACACGCACGGCCGGCAAGGCCTCGCCCCTGGGCCGGGAAACGTTCGTCACCGGCGTGGAATGGGTCGACGACTGGCCGTGCCCGGCGCCCGTGGAGGTGAACCCGCGCCCGGAGCCACTGGACGAGTACTTCGAGTTCACCGACCCGGCCGCCCTGGCCGACCCAGGCTGGCTGGCGGCGGGCCGCACCCCCGCCGACGTCGCGTCCCTCGACGCACGACCCGGTCACCTGACCGTGAGCGCGGGCTCCGGCGGCCTGGACACCTTCCGGCCCGACTTCGTCGGCCGTCGGCAGCGCCATCTGAACAGCGTGTTCGAGGCCCGCGTCGACCCGGCGGACGGCAGGGGCGGGCTCGGTCTGCGCTTCGACGAGCGGCACACGGTCACACTGGTCGCCGAACGGGCACCGTCCGGAGACCGCCTCCTGATCACCGCACGAGGCAGCCTGCCCGGCCTGACCCAGACCTGGACCGCCGAGGTGCCGGGCCACCAGGTGCTCCTGCGGCTCGAAACCCGAGTGCCCGAGCCGCACGAGGTGCCCTGGCTCCCGCCGGGCGACACGATCAGGCTGGTCGTCGAGGACGAGTCCGGCACCGGGACGACGCTCGCCGAACTGGACGGCCGCTTCTGGTCCGTCGAACTGGCGTCACCGTTCACCGGCCGAGTGACCGGCGTGTTCGCCGAGCACGGCACCGTCCACTTCGCCGACTTCCGCTACCACGGAGAGGGCTCGTCATGACCTCGCTGCCGCGCCACGTCCTGTTCGGCGCGGCCTACTACCACGAGTACCAGCCGTACGACCGTCTCGAGGACGACCTCGACCTGATGGCCGAGGCCCACTTCACCGTCATCAGAGTCGGCGAGTCCGTCTGGTCCACCTGGGAACCGGAGAACGGCCGCTTCGACCTCGACTGGCTCCAGCCCGTCCTGGACGGCGCCCACGAGCGCGGCATCTTTGTCCTCCTGGGGACACCGACGTACGCGGTGCCGCCGTGGCTCGCCCGGCAGTACCCGGAGATCGCGGGGGAGCGGAGCACCGGTCGGCGCATCCCCTGGGGCGCCCGGCAGGAGGCCGACATCACCCACCCGGCGTTCCGCTTCCACGCCGAGCGGGTGATCCGCAGAATCCTCGAACGGTACGCCGGCCACCCGGCCGTCATCGGATTCCAGGTCGACAACGAACCCGGCAACGAACTCCTCCACAACCACGGCGTGTTCCAGCGCTTCGTCGACCATCTGCGGGCGAAGTACGGCGACGTGGAGACCCTCAACCGCGCATGGGGCCTGGTCTACTGGTCGCACCGGCTCTCCACCTGGGCCGACCTGTGGACGCCCGACGGCAACGCCCAGCCCCAGTACGACATCGCGTGGCGGGAGTTCCAGGCCCGGCAGGTGAACGAGTACATCGCCTGGCAGGCCGGCATCGTGCGGGAGTACGCGCGCCCGGAGCAGTTCGTCACCACCTGCGTCGACTACGGCCGCCCGGCGGTCGACGACGACACGATGACCGACGCCCTCGACGTCTCGTCGGGCAACGCCTACTACGAGACACAGGACGCGCTGGCACTGCCAGGCACGGACGTGCCCGTCCGGCACCCGTGGAAGGCCATGGGCCCGCGCGGGCTGTACCTGAGGGCCGACCGCATGTACTCCTCGCGCCGGGAACCCTTCCTCGTCACCGAGACCAACGCGGGAGGCGTGGGCGGCCCGTTCGAGAACCGTCCCCCGTATGACGGACAACTCCGCCAGGCCGCCTGGGCCTTCGTGTCTCGGGGAGCGCGGATGATCGAGTACTGGCACTGGCACACCCTGCACTTCGGCGGCGAGACCTACTGGGGCGGTGTGCTGCCGCACAGTGGCCGACCCGGCCGGATCCACGCGGAAGTGGCCCGCATCGGCGCCGAGTTCGAGGCGGCGGGAGACCTGGTGGTGGACCTGGTCCCGGACTCGGACGTCACCCTCGTCTACTCACGCCCCACCAAGTGGCTGATGGAGAGATACCCACCGCTCGCCCACCCGGACGGCAGCGCCGACCCCGACTCCTACGACGCCCTGTTCGACCCCTTCCACCGAGGTGCGTTCGACGCCCGGCTCCAGGCACGCATCGTGCACGCCCGGGAACTCGCCGACACGCCTCCCGAGCAGGCGGCCCGGCAGCACCGCGTGCTGGTCGCCTCCGGCCTGTACCTCGCCGACGACCGGACGCTCGACTGGCTCGGGGCCTACGCGGAGGCGGGTGGCCATCTGGTCCTGGGGCCGCGCACCGGGTACGGCGACGAGGAGGGCCGTGCCCGCACCGACACCATGCCGGCCCGGCTGGCCGGCGCCGCGGGCGTGCACTACGCGGAGTTCGGCAATCTGAACGAACCGGTGCCCGTCATCACCGCCCACGCGGCTCTGACGAACGGCGGGCCGGCCACGGCCACCCGATGGGCCGACAGCCTCGTCGTGGACGACGCCACCGTCCTGGCGCGATACGAACACCCCCATCTGGGCCGGTGGCCGGCCGTCACCACACGCCGGGTCGGCGAGGGGCGCATCACCTGCGTCGGCACCGTGCCCGACGAGGACTTGGCCAAGGCGCTGATGGCGTGGGCGTGTCCGTCGCCCCTCGGCGCCTGGCCGGACCTGCCCGCGAGCGTGACCCGCACGAGCGCGACCGCGGCCGACGGCCGTCGCGTCCACTTCCTGCACAACTGGTCCTGGGCGTCGCAGCCCGTGCGGCTTCCCCAGGCGTTGCGGGACGCCGTCAGCGGCCGGCCCTGCGCGGAGGGCGAGTACCTCGAACTGGGGCCGTGGGACGTCCGCGTGCTCACGTAGGGCACCGATGGCTGGCCGGCGTGGCCCGTTCCATCGGCGAGGGCCGCGGCTGTTGTTCACAGCCGCGGCCCTCGATGTCGTAAGCCGGGTCAGGATCTGGCAGTGGGGATCCTGTCCGTCCCGGGTGCGGCGGGCGAGGCGGAACGGGTGCGGGCAGCAGTGCGCTGGCGCTGGATGCCCATGGCGACCAGTACGGCGGTGAGGCCGAGGGAGAGGCCGAGTTCGAGGCGGTGTTCGGGCAGGACGGCCATGAGGACGAGGACGGCGACGATGAAGGCGATGGTGGCCAGGGTCAGGTAGGGGAAGGCCCACATGCGTACGTCGGAGTCGTTGTCGTTGCGGCGGCCGGTGGCGTATTGCGTCAGGGCGATGACCAGGTAGGTGATCAGGGCGATGGCGCCGCTGGAGGCGAGGAGGTAGGTGAAGACGCTGGGGAGGACGTAGTTGGCGCCGACCGCGACGACGCCGACGGCGGTGGAGGCGATCACGGCGGTGCGGGGGACGCCGGTCGTGGAGACTCTGCCGAACGCGGCGGGTGCGTCGTCGCGCTGCGCGAGGGAGAACGCCATGCGGGAGGCCGTGTAGATGGCGGAGTTGAGACAGCTGCAGACGGCGAGGATCACGACCACGTCCATGATCTGCGAGGCGCCGGGGATGCCCATGCGGTCCAGGGCTGCCTGGTAGGAGCCGTGGGCGAGGTCGTCGGCGTTCCAGGGGACGAGACTGACCACGATGAAGATCGAGCCGAGGTAGAACAGTCCCAGGCGCCACACGATGGCGCGGATGGCCTTCTTGATGTTCTTCTTCGGTTCGTCGGACTCGGCGGCGGCGATGGTGACGATCTCGCTGCCCTGGAAGGCGAACATGGCGGTGAGCAGGCCGGCGAGGATCGCGAAGCTGCCCTCAGGTGCGAATCCTCCGTGGTCCCACAGGCGGGACACGCCGCTGGTGTCGGATCCGGGCAGGGCGCCGGTGATGGCGAGGAAGCCCAGGATCAGGAAGCCGACGATGGCGATGACCTTGAGCAGGGCGAACCAGTACTCGCACTCCCCGTAGTTCTTGACGGAGAGGAGGTTGCTGGCCGTGAGCAGGGCGATGACGGCCAGGGAAGGGATCCAGGCGGGCACGGAGAGCAGGGGGCCGAGGATCGCTCCGGCGGCGATGGCTTCGATCGGGATGACCAGGACGTAGAACCACCAGTAGAGCCAGCCGATGGAGAAGCCCGCCCAGCGGCCCAGGGCGCGGTCGGCATAGGTGGAGAAGGAGCCGGTGTCGGGGTTGGCGGCGGCCATCTCGCCGAGCATCTGCATGACCAGGACGACCAGGGCGGCTGCAATCGCGAAGGAGATCAGGACGGCCGGGCCGGCGGCGGCGATCGCGTTGGAGGAGCCGACGAACAGGCCGGCGCCGATGACGCCGCCGATGGAGATCATGGTGACCTGGCGGCTCTTGAGGCCGGTGGCGAGTCCGTTCTGGGCTGGGGCGGAGGACGGTCTTCGGGGCTGCGTCATCGTGTGTCCCTCAAGGGTGGGCGGCGGGGGAGGTGCAGGAGTGTGTGTGGGCAGCACGAACCGGCGGCCTCGCTGGGCACTTTGTGCGAAGAGAGGCCGGGGGCGTGGATTCTCCGTGCGGCGGGTGAAGGTGGTCGGTCACGTCCGGCGACGGAGGTGAACGGGCTCCGGTGCTGCAACACCGTAGGAACTCCTCGGCCATAGAACAACGGCCAAGTTTCTTCGCAAGTCCATAGTGTTCCGCTATGCCGAGCGGGGTGCTTCGCCCGTATTCGAGACCCGTCGTCAGGGCACGGTGAGTGGCGGCGGCGGACAGTCACCGTGCTGGCCGCCGGCTGGAGCGCCGGTATACCGCTTATCCGGCGAAGAAGCGGCTCAACTGTCCGGGCGAGGCAGTGATCTCCGCCGTGCCGTGCGGACCGGCCTGGTGTTCGACGAGCGCGTCCCAGGCCATGCGGGCCATTTCCCGGGTCGCGGGGGACAGGACCTGGCCGCGCCGCCGGACCAGGGCAAGGGTGTCGTAGAGGGGCTCGGCGAACGGGACGGTGTGGAGATTCGCGGGCATGGCGTCGGAGAGGGTGGCGGCCCGGCACATCACGGAATCGCCGAAGCCCTCGCTGACCAGGGCGAGCGCGCTGCTGAGATATTCGACCTCGATGACCGGCTCGATCCGCCGACCCGCGAACTGGGCCCGCTCGTTGAGCTGGCGTCGGGCCGGATCGGTGGTGGCGTAGTGGGCGTCGTACAGGACCAGCGGCACGCTGCAGAAGTCGTCGATGGTGGGCGCGGTGTGCGCGCGGGCGGCGTCGGCGGTGACGTACAGGAGTTCGTCGCGGGCCAGCGGCATGATGTCCAGGTCCTCGTCGGGGACGGGGAGGGTGACCAGACCCGCTTCGAGGGTGCCGGAGGCGACGGCCTGGGCGGTCTCGGCGCTGTTCTGCCCGACCAGGCGGATACGGACGTCCGGGTAGCGGGTGCGGAAACGCTGGGCGAGGTTGGTGCGCAGGTAGTGGTCCGCGTTGCGCAGGAGCCCGAACGTGGCCGTGCCCCCGGCGAGGTCGAGCTGGGAGCGCACGGCCTGGGCGCCCAGGCGGGCCGAGGCGACGGCCTGCTCGGCATGGGGCAGCAGCTGCTCACCGGCGGCGGTGAGGACCAGGGAGCGGCCGCGCTGGAAGAGCTTCGTGCCGAGTTCGTCCTCGAGGCGGCGGATGAGGTCGGAGATGGCGGGCTGACTCATCCTGAGTTCGTCGGCCGCCCCGGTGAACGTTCCCCTGGCCGCGGCCGCGACGAACGCCTGCAACTGCATCAGCGTCATAAGGGAACGCTATCACCAGGCCAAGAAGACTGGTGGTTGTGCTATATCGACTGGGGTTTCTAGCCTGCCAGGAAGGCACCGGCCACGCCGGTCTCGCGTCCTTTCCCGTCAGGAGCCGTCAGTGAAGAAGTACGTCAAGCAGTCCGCCGGATCCGCGGTGGTCGGTCCCTCCAGTGAGTCCGTCCGGACGACGGTCGAGGCCGTGATCGCCGACGTACGTGCCCGCGGGGACGAGGCGGTACGTGAGTACTCGGAGAAGTTCGACCAGTTCTCGCCCGCCTCGTTCCGGCTGAGCCAGGACGACATCGACGCGGCGATCGCCCGCGTACCGGAGCAGACCCTCGCCGACATCAGGACGGTCCAGGCGAACGTGCGGCGCTTCGCCGAATTCCAGCGCGCGTCCCTGCGCGACTTCGAGGCCGAGGTGACACCCGGAGTACTGCTGGGACAGAAGAACGTGCCCGTCGACGCGGTCGGCGCCTATGTGCCCGGCGGCCGCTACCCGCTGCTTGCCTCGGCGCACATGACCATCACGACGGCCAAGGTCGCCGGGGTGAGGCGGGTCGCCGCCTGCACTCCCGCCCCCGGCGGGAACCTCCCGGACGCCTCGATCGCCGCCATGCACCTGGCCGGGGCGGACGAGATCTACCTGCTCGGCGGGGTGCAGGCCGTCACCGCGCTCGCCCTCGGCACGGAGACGATCGAGCCGACCAACATGCTGGTCGGTCCGGGCAACGCCTTCGTCGCCGAGGCCAAGCGGCAGCTGTTCGGGGAGGTCGGCATCGACCTGTTCGCCGGCCCCACCGAGGTCCTCATCGTCGCCGACGAGACCGCGGACGCCTTCCTCACCGCGGTCGACCTGCTCAGCCAGGCCGAGCACGGCCCGGACTCGCCCGCCGTCCTCATCACCACCTCCGAGACCCTCGCCCACGACGTGCTCGCCGAAGTCGACCGGCAGTTGCGGAACCTGTCCACCCGCGAGGTCGCCGGCGCCGCCTGGCGCGACCACGGCGAGATCATCGTCGTCGACAGCCTCACCGAGGCGTACACGCTCGCCGACGAGTTCGCCAGTGAGCACGTCCAGATCTTCACCCGCGACCCGCGCGAAGCCCTTCGGACCATGACCAACTACGGCGCGCTCTTCCTGGGCGAGAACACGTGCGTCTCCTTCGGCGACAAGGTGATCGGCACCAACCACGTCCTGCCCACCCGGCTCGCAGCCCGATACACAGGCGGCCTGTGGGTGGGCAAGTACCTCAAGACCGTCACGTACCAGGAGATCACCACCCTGGACGCGTCCGCCGACCTCGGCGCACTCCTCGGCCGGGCAGCGCGCGCGGAGAACTTCGAAGGCCATGCCCGCTCCGGCGACGCCCGCGTCGCCCGCGCCCACGGCACCCGCCCCGACTGGGCCCTGAGGGGCGAAGGCGCATGACCACCGCAGCTCCCCGCACGCGGCGAGAGCACGACCTGCTCGGGGACCGCGACGTCCCCGAGCAGGTGTACTGGGGCATCCACACCCTCCGCGCGCAGGAGAACTTCCCTCTGTCCGGCGAACGCGTCGGCGACGCACCCGACCTGGTGCGCGCCCTCGCCCTGGTGAAGAAGGCCGCGGCGCTCAGCAACGCCCGCCTCGGACTGCTGCCGCCCCGCACGGCCTCCGCCATCACCGCCGCCTGCGACCGCATCGCCGAGGGCGAGTTTCACGACCAGTTCCCCGTCAGCCTCGTGCAGGGCGGCGCCGGAACCTCGACGAACATGAACGCCAACGAGGTCATCGCCAACGTCGCCCTCGAACACCTCGGCCACCCGTGCGGCACGTACACCGTCATCCACCCCAACGAGCACGTGAACCTGGGGCAGTCGACCAACGACGTCTACCCCACCGCGCTGAAACTGGCGGCGATCACGGCCACCCACCGCCTCATCGACTCCCTGGCGCACATCGAGGACGCCTTCGCCCGCAAGGCACACGAGTTCAGGGACGTCGTCAAGGTCGGCCGGACGCAGCTCCAGGACGCCGTCCCGATGACGTTGGGCCAGGAGTTCGGCACCTACCGGGTGATGGTCGCGGAGGACATCGCACGCCTGCGGGAGGCGCTCGTCCACCTTCACGAGATCAACCTCGGCGCCACCGCCATCGGCACCGGGCTCAACGCCCACCCCGACTACGCGACAGCCGTACGTGAGCACCTCACCGCCCTGACCGGGCTCGCGCTGGTCACCGCCCCCGACCTGGTGGAAGCCACCCAGGACTGCGGTGCCTTCGTCCTGCTGTCGGGAACCGTCAAACGTACCGCCGTCAAGCTCTCCAAGATCTGCAACGACCTCAGACTGCTGTCCTCCGGCCCCCGCACCGGGCTCGGCGAGATCACCCTGCCCGCCCGGCAGGCCGGATCGAGCATCATGCCCGGCAAGATCAACCCCGTCATCCCCGAACTGGTCAACCAGGTCGTCTTCAGCGTCATCGGCAACGACACCACCATCACCATGGCCGCCGAAGCCGGTCAGCTCCAGCTCAACGCCTTCGAACCGGTCATCGCCTCCTGCCTGTTCCGCGGCATCGGCCACCTCACCGAGGCCGTCACCACGCTCGCCGACCACTGCGTCGACGGCATCACCGCCAACACCGGGCACCTGGCTCGCATCGTGGACAACAGCATCGCCACGGTGACCGTCCTCAACCCGCACATCGGCTACCAGGCCGCCACCGACGTCGCCACCGAAGCCCTGGAGACCGGCAGGCCGGTCACCCAGATCGTGCGCGAGCGCGGCCTGCTCGACGACCACACCGTCGACGAACTCCTCCGCCCCGCCAGACTGGCCCACGGGGCCCTTCCATAGCCTCGACCGGCCCCCGGGTCGAGGGCCTTGGGAATGTCCACTCCTCAGGCTGATCGGACCGCGTGTCGACGGGGGTCTACATGGATCTTCGGGCCGGATCCCGCGTCCGGCGGCCGCTCGCCGGCGAGGACCGCACCGGCCTGGGCGAGTCCGACGGTCGCGGCGACCAGGGGCCTGGGGTCGATCGATCCGTCGGCGTAGGCGTGGATGGTGGCGGCGAGGCCGGGGGAAGCGGACAGGATGCCGACGGCGGTGATGTCCTTGAGTGCGAGGGTGCGGGTGTCGATCCTGCTGGGTTCGCCCGCCAGGCCGATGTACACGAGGCGGCCGGCGGGTTCGACCAACTCGAGCGCTCTGTCGGGCAGATGGGCCGCGTTCGAGGCGTCGACGACGGCGTCGAACGGCAGGTCCGGCAACCCGTCCTCCGTCCACACGTGCTCGAAACCGAGACTCCGGGCGAAGGCGAGCGAGCCCTCCGTGATGCCCATGAGGTGGACTTCCGCCCCGGCGGCGCGCAGGAACATCGCGCTCAGCAGCCCGATCGTCCCCGGGCCCAGGACCAGTGCCCGGTCCCCGGCCCCCGCCGAGGTGGCCCGAGCAGCGCGCAGGGCGTTCCCGCCCGGCTCCACCAGCGCGCCGAGCACCTCGTCGACGGAGTCCGGCAGGGCGTGCAACGAGCTCGCCGGAACGGCGAGTTGCTCGGCCAGGGCGCCGGGACGGCCGGTGCGAATGCCCACCTCGTGCCGCCTCTCACAGACATGCTGGTGCCCGCGCCGGCAGCGTCGGCAGGATCCACAGCCGATCATGGTGTCGCCCATGACGCGTCGACCGATCCACCCGTGATCGACGCCGTCGCCGACCGTCGTGACACGGCCGCACCATTCGTGGCCGAGCCGCATCGGGTAGGTGGAGTGGCCCTGGTGGAGGTAGGCCATCTCGCCGGTGAAGAACTCCACGTCGGTGCCGCAGACGCCGACCCGCTCGACCTCGATGACGGCTTCGCCGGGCCCGGCCACCGGCGCCGGGAGGTCCTGGACCTCGTGGACGCCGGGTGCCGTCAGGACGAACGCACGCATGGAGGGCAGGCTCACCGGGGCCCGAGCACGTTCTGGCGCTGGGTGCCGAGCTGCTTGATGCCCAGTTCCATCACGTCGCCCGGCTGGAGGTAGACGGGCGGGGTGAAGCCCATACCGACGCCGGGCGGAGTGCCCGTGTTGATCAGGTCGCCGGGCTCCAGCACGAGGAACTGGCTGAGGTAGTGCACGATGAAGAACGGGTCGAAGATCATCGTCTTGGTGCTGCCAGTCTGCCGGCGCACGCCGTTGACGTCGAGCCACATGTCGAGGCCGAGCACGTCGTCGACCTCGTCGGCGGTCGCGAGCCAGGGGCCTGCCGGGTTGAAGGTCTCGGCGGACTTGCCCTTGGCCCACTGCCCGCCGCGCTCCAATTGGAAGGCGCGCTCGCTGACGTCGTTGACGACCACATAACCGGCGATGGCGGCGCGGGCCTCGTCGACCGACTCCAGGTAGCTGGTGCGGCGGCCGATGACGATGCCGAGTTCCACCTCCCAGTCGGCCTTGGTGGAGCCACGCGGGATGCGCACGTCGTCGTTCGGTCCGATCAGGGTGTTGGGCGATTTGGTGAACAGGATCGGCTCGTCGGGCACGGGCATGCCGCTCTCGGCCGCGTGGTCACGGTAGTTGAGCCCGATGCACAGGATCTGGTGCGGGCGCGCGATGGGGGCGCCGATGCGTTCTCCGTCGAACCGGGAGACCCGGCCTGCGGCGACCCGCTCGGCCACGAGGGGTCGGACGTGGTCGATGCCGCCGCCGTCGAAGAACGTCTCGTCGAAGTCGGCGACGACGTCCGACAGATCGACGTACGTCTCGTCGTCGACGCGGGCGACGGGCTTCTCGGCGCCGGGTTCGCCAATGCGCATGAGGTACACGGGGGTTGTCTCCAGGCTTCGGTCGGATGGGGGAGGGACAGGGCTATCGGCAGTAGGGCTCGCCGAGAGGACCGAGCAGAGCCCGGATCTCGTCGAGGGCGTCCAGCAGGGTGGCCAAGGGCATCCGGTAGGCCAGCGCGCTGATGCTCACTGATCCCGAGGGAGCTGTGGGCGAGGTGGCGAACACGGGCAGAGCGACACAGTTGACGCCGGTCTCGTTCTCCTGGTCGTCGACGGCGTACCCCCGTTCGGCCGTGGCCCTCAACTCACGGTGCAGGTCGGGGGGCGTACAGAGGGTCTGCGGGGTGCGCCGTTCCAGAGGCGAATCGCCGACCCACGCCTCGACTTCCTCCAAGGCACCCAGGCGCGAGGCGAGGAGCAGTTTGCCGACGGCGGTGGCGTGAGCGGGATTGCGTCCGCCGATGGTCGACGTCAGCTTGACGGCACCGGTGGGTGGATCGACCTTGGCGCGGTAGACGACCTCCCGGCCGTCGAGGACCGCATAGTGAGCCGTCTCGCCGAACCGGTGCGCGAGAGCTTCGAGTACCGGCCGCACGCGGACGTGGTCGGGCCGGGCCTCGTGGTGGGCGAAGGCCATGCGCAGGAACTCGTCGCCGAGCACATATCGGCCGTGGGCGTCCTGGTCGGCCAGCCCGGCCCGACGCAGGGCGGCGAGAGCCCGGTGCACGGTCGGCTTCGGGCTGCCCATCAGGTGCGTCAGCTCGTCCAAGCCCGCCCCGTCGGAGTACCGAGCGAGCTCCTTGAGGACTGCGAGCACGCGGTCCGAGCCCACAAGCCGGCCACCGTCGGCGCCGGTAGCGCCGTTCTCGCCGGGGTCTGTCGATCCGTCGTATGTCTGCGTATGCTTCATGGCGTTCCACATTTTAGAACGTCATACCGACTATTGGAAGAGGTTCGGGATGACGCTCCGCAGCCCACGGCTGCAGATCGCCATCGCCATCGCCGACACGGCCTCGGACCTGACTCCTTGCAACGCGCACCTCGACGAGGTCGCGGCCTCGGTGCGCGACGGCGTGTACGAGGCGGGAGGGACCCGCCGGCCCTGCCGGGTTGTTGCCTCCGGACCGGGGGCTTCTGCCCCCGAGCTGAAGGCCTCCGGACCGCTGCGGAGGCCGCCCCCTTCACAGCGTGCACGCTCACGCGTTCGTACCCACGCCCTCGACTCACAGGAGAGCCATGACGACCACGAAGGCGGCCCTCGTCACCGGAGGCGCCAGCGGACTCGGCCGAGCCGCCGCCCAGAGGCTGCGGAGCGAAGGGGTGAGGGTGACGACCTTGGACCTCCACGGTGCCGACGTCTGCGCCGACGTGACGGACGACCAGGCCTTGCGCCAGATCCGCGACGAGATCGGACCGGTGGACATACTCGTCAACTCGGCGGGCATCGTCGGCCCCAACAAGCCGCTCACGGAGACCACCATCGAGGAGTGGCGCCGGGTCCTCGACGTCAACGTCCTGGGCACGGTGAACACCATGCGGATGTTCGTCCCCGGGATGCGCGACCGGGGCTGGGGACGCGTGGTCAACTTCGCGAGCATGGCCGGCAAGGACGGCAACCCCAACCTGTCGCCCTACTCCGCGTCCAAGGCGGCCGTGATCGCGCTCACCAAGTCGGCGGGCAAGGAACTGGCCACCAGCGGCGTCCTCGTCAACGTCATCACACCCGCGGTGATCGCCACCCCCATGAACGACAGCACCGCTCCCGACGTGCTCGAACACATCACCGGCCTCATTCCCATGCAGCGGATCGGACGCCCGGAAGAGGTGGCGGAACTGGTCGCCTTTCTCGCCTCGGACCGGGTCAGCTTCTCCACCGGCGCGGTCTACGACATCAGCGGCGGGCGGGCGACGTATTGAGAGCCGTGCGCTTGCGACGGAACCAGCTGCCTCTTTCCACGCCGCACTCGTGGGATGCTCGCCCACGCCGGAAGCAGTTCCAGCAGGTCAGAGGCGCACGCTTCCGGAGCGGCGAGCTCACCTTCACCGAACAACGGCGCGAACGCACCCGTCGATTCCTCTCCCACATCGGGCACGACACCTCCGCCATGTCGGACCACGAGGCCTCCGCCTGGTCCGCTGAGTACGAGGCTCACCGCAACGCCGCCTGGGCAGCGTTTCCCGATGCCGAGCCCGTCCTGCGGAAACTCGCGCGGGACTACCGCCTCGGGATCGTCTCCAACTCGTCCGTCGACCACCAGCGCGGCAAACTCCACGCCATCGGCCTGCTGCCCTACTTCAGCACCGCGCTCGTCTGCTCGGACCAGCACGGCGCAGCAAAGCCCGCACCGAGCATCTTCCTCGCAGGCTGCGCAAGCCTCGGCCTCCAGCCACACGAAGTGGCCTACGTCGGAGACAAGTACACCCTCGACGCCGTGGGAGCCCACGACGCGGGCCTGCACCCCTACTGGCTCGACCGGGCGAACACCAACTCCGGCCAGGGCACCACGGATGGCATCCGCGTCAGCCACTCCCTCGTCGAACTCCCACCCGCCCTCATCAGCTGAGGACCACCGCCACTGTGCCGACGACTGCGACACCTCGCCGACCAACCAACGCCCCGCCGGGACCACCCCGGCGGGGCGTCTCGTTCCCGCTCATTGGCGCTGTGTCCCCCCGCTGTCAGGTCTCGGGGCCGTAGCGAGCGTAGCGCCTGGAAGGGGCTCTGACCTCGGGGAACGGAACGCGTCCGGCGCACAAAGATGCGTCAGCTCGTCGTTGACCGGCGGTCCGCGGCAGGGCCAGGGTGGTGGAGCCGGATCGGATTCCGATCTCCCGTTTCGGGTCACCGAACATCTCCCGTTTCGGGTCACCGAACTGCGTGAAGGAGGCCGTGATGCTGCAGACAGACATCCGTGAAGACACCGAGCTCAGGGACGACAGGGACGACGAGGAAGCGGCTGCCGCCGCCACGACGGTGCCCGCCACGACCGCGCCCGCCATGCGATCGGCGCCCGACGCACCGGCGGAAGACGGCGAACTGTTCTTCCAGCGCTGTCTCTGGTGCGGCACTGCGGCCTACCGCCGCTCGTTCTGCCGTGCCTGCGGCTCCGTGACGTTTCGACGCGAACGCAGTGCGGGCGACGGGATCGTCGTCCGTCGCCATGGCCAGGTCCCTCACCACACGTGGTTCGTCGCGATGAACGAGGGCTTCAACCTGCTCTGCCGGACGACCGGTATGGCGTCGGTCACGGTCGGATCGAGAGTCAGTGTCGTACGAGTGGTCGCTCCCCTCGGTCAGGGACTTCCCGTCGTCGAACCCACCCGCCCGCCGACTTCGGAGCGCCGGTGGTGAGGGGAACGGCCGGGACATTGCCGTACGCGAGCGAAGGACCGACGAGCAGAGAGGAATGTGCGTGAGCACCCAGCACAATGCGCCGGACGAAGCGGCCGGTGTTCTCGGAGGAGTGGGGCGCGGGGCGCTGGAGGGTCTGCGCATCGCCGACTTCTCCCGGGTTCTCGCGGGGCCCTATGCCACCATGCTCCTCGCCGACCTCGGGGCGGACGTGGTGAAGGTCGAACGGCCGGGCATCGGCGACGACACCCGGGCCTGGCACCCGCCGGCGGACCACGACGGCACGTCGACCTATTTCCTCGGCGTCAACCGCAACAAGAGGTCCGTGGCCCTGGACCTGACGACCGACGCGGGCCTTGAACAGGCCCGCGCCCTGGTCGCGGAGTCCGATGTGCTCGTGGAGAACTTCCGGCCCGGAACCATGGAGAGGCTCGGCCTCGGCCCTCGCGAACTCCGTGCCCGGCAACCGGGGTTGGTCTACTGCTCGATCAGCGGCTTCGGCGGCGGCGCGGGTGCGGCGATCCCCGGATACGACCTGCTGGTGCAGGCCGTCGGCGGTCTGATGAGCGTGACCGGTGACGCGGCGGGGGAGCCGGTGAAAGCAGGGGTGGCCCTTGTCGATGTGATCACCGGCCTGCACGCGTCGCTGGGCATCCTCGCGGCCCTCCGACACCGGGACGCCACCGGGGAAGGGCAGCTCGTGGAGGTGAACCTGCTGAGTTCGCTGCTGTCCGCCCTGGTCAACCAGGCGTCGGCGTTCGCCGTCGCCGGTGTGGTCCCGGGCCGTATGGGCAACGCGCACCCGAGCATCGCACCGTACGAGACCTTCTCCGCCGCAGATCGCCCGATCGCGATCGCGGTGGGCAACGACCGACAGTTCGCGGCGCTCGCCGACCTCATCGGAGAACCCGGTCTCGCGCGTGACGACCGCTTCCGCACCAATGCCGACCGGGTTGCCCACCGCACCGAACTGCGGGACATCCTGACGCGACGGCTGGGCACCGTCGGCGCGGACCACTGGTCGGCCGTCCTGCTGGCCGCCGGGGTACCCGCCGGGCCGGTCAACACCCTTGACGAGGCATTCGACTTCGCCCGGAAGCTCGGCCTTCCCGGCATCGTCGAGATCCCCGCCGTCGAGATTCCCGACGCGTCCGCCGACGGAGCACAGGGCAGACCCTTCCGCCAGGTCGCGAACCCCATCGCGCTGAGCGGCACGCCCGCCCAGTACCGCCTGCCACCACCCCGCCTGGGCCAGCACTCCGCAGAGATCCTGCACCGCTCTCCAGACGACGACCACGCCCCCGCGCCGGATCAAGCTGCCGGCTGACCGTTCCGGCGCGACACCACGACCGACCGATCACCGACCGATCATTGACCGATCACCGACCGATCACCACCCATTACCGACCGATCACCACCAACCCCAGGAGTTCACGATGAGCGGCGCCAAGCCGATGAAGGACCCCCTCGATCTGCTCGACCTCCCCTCCACCCTCACCGACGAGGAGCGTGAGATCCAGGCCACCGTCGCCAAGTTCCTCGCCGACCGGGTGCGTCCGCACATCGGCGAGTGGTTCGAGAACGCGCACTTCGCTCGTGAACTCGCCCCCGAACTCGGCAAGTTGGGTGTGCTGGGCATGCACCTCGAAGGCTACGGCTGCGCCGGGACGAACGCGGTCAGCTACGGACTCGCCTGCCTGGAGCTGGAGGCCGCGGACTCCGGCTTCCGCAGTTTCGTCTCCGTGCAGGGCTCCCTGTCGATGTTCTCCATCTGGAAGTGGGGCTCGGAGGAACAGAAGCAGGAGTGGCTTCCCCGCCTCGCCGCCGGTGAGGCGATCGGCTGCTTCGGCCTGACCGAACCCGACTTCGGCAGCAACCCGTCCGGGATGCGTACCAGCGCCGTCCGCGACGGTGCCGACTGGATCCTCAACGGCTCCAAGATGTGGATCACCAACGGCGGCATCGCCGATGTCGCCACCGTCTGGGCCCAGACCGAGGACGGCATCCGCGGCTTCCTCGTCCCCCGCGGGACTCCCGGCTTCACCACCCACGACATCAAGCAGAAGATGTCGCTGCGCGCGTCCATCACCTCGGAGCTGTACTTCGACGACGTACGCCTGCCCGACTCGGCACGACTGCCGCACGCCCAGGGCCTGCGCGGCCCACTGTCCTGCCTGAACGAGGCCCGCTTCGGCATCCTGTTCGGCGCGGTCGGCGCGGCCCGCGACAGCATCCAGGCGGCCATCGAGTACGCCGACTCCCGCGTGCAGTTCGACAAGCCGATCAGTGGCTTCCAGCTCACCCAGAAGAAGCTCGCCGACATGAGCGTCTCCGTGGGCAATGCCGCACTGCTCGCCGTGCACCTGGGCCGGCTCAAGGACCAGCACCGCATCCGGCCCGAGCAGATCAGCGTCGGAAAGCTCAACAACGTCCGGGAGGCGATCGCCATCGCGCGCGAATGCCGCACGATCCTGGGTGCCAACGGCATCTCCCTGGAGTACTCGCCGCTGCGCCACGCCAACAACCTGGAGTCCGTCCTCACCTACGAGGGCACCAGCGAGATGCACACCTTGGTCGTCGGGCAGGCCATCACCGGCTACCCGGCGTTCCGGTGACCGCCGCGGACCTGGGGAAGACACCCGTGAACATCGTCGTACTCGTCAAGCAGGTCCCGGACACGGCTGCCGAACGCACGCTCTCCGGGGCTGACCACACCCTTGCCCGCGAGGACGCCGACCTCGTCCTGGACGAGATCAACGAGCGCGCCGCGGAGGAGGCGCTGACGCTGAAGGAAACGACGGGCGCCGAGGTCACCGTCGTGTCGATGGGACCCGAATCGGCGCTGGAGGCCATCCGCAAGGTCCTGGCCATGGGGGCGGACCGCGGCATCCACATCTGCGACGACCGGCTCCGTGGAGCCGACGTGGTGACCACGGCGAGGGTCCTGGCCGCGGCCGTGCGGACGGTGCGGGATGTGGATCTGGTGCTGGCGGGCAACGCGACGACCGACGGACAGTCGAGCGCGGTGCCCGCCGTTGTCGCCGACCTGCTCGGCTTGCCGCCGTTGACGCACGCGAGGGAGTTGACGGTGGACGCGGGCCGCGTCCGTGCGGAGCGTGAGACGGAGGACGGCGAGGTGACGCTCGACGCGCCACTGCCCGCGCTGGTCAGCGTCACCGAGAAGATCAACGAACCGCGTTACCCCTCCTTCAAGGGGATCATGGCCGCGAAGAAGAAGCCGGTGGAGACGGTCGATCTCGATGACCTGTTCCCCGACGCGGGCACAGGGTTCCGTGTGACCGCAACCCGTGTGGTGAAGGCCGTACCGCGTCCGGCGCGGGTCGCGGGAACCCGTATCACCGACGACGGCTCGGCCGGCCGGCGACTCGTCGAATACCTGATCGCCCAGAAGCTCGTCTGAACCGCCCAGCCACAGGCGTACGACCGGAAGTACCACCGGAAGCACGGCCAGAAGCACGTCCAGCCAGAAGCACGATCAGAAGTAGGCGCCCATGCCCGATGTCCTCGTCCTCGTCGACCACGACGAGGACCGTGTGCACAAGTCCACGTACGAACTCCTGGCCGCCGCACGGAGGTTGGGCGCCCCGGCCGCCGTCGTCGCGGGAACCCCCGGCACCACGGCCCGCCTCAAGGAATCCCTCGCCCGCCACGGTGCCATGAGCGTCTACGCGGCCGAGTCGACCGAGGCGGGCGACTTCCTCGGCACACCGTCCGTCGACGCCCTCGAGCTCGCGGTCCGGGAGGTTTCTCCCGCCGCAGTGCTGGTCTCGGCGACGACGGACGGCAAGGAGGTGGCCGGGCGTCTCGCCGCGCGGTTGGACGCCGGGGTGCTGATCGACGCGGTCGACCTGGACCCGTCCGGTGAGGTCACCCAGATCGTCTTCGGCGGCTCGTGCACCGTGCACGCGCGGGTCACCCACGGCATACCGGTGATCGCCGTACGGCCGGGCTCCTTCGAGCCGGAAGAGCATCCCGTGGTGGCGACGCAGCACGCACTCGCGCTGCCGCCCATCGACCCCGCGGCGTCCGCCCGCGTCGTCGCCCGCCGCGCCGCGCTCGCGGGTGACCGTCCCGCTCTCACCGAGGCGGCTGTCGTGGTCTCCGGTGGACGCGGCGTCGGAGGGGCGGACGGCTTCAAGGTGGTGGAGGAACTGGCCGACGCGCTCGGAGGAGCCGTGGGCGCGTCGCGCGCGGCGGTCGACGCCGGCTACTACCCGCACCAGTACCAGGTGGGCCAGACAGGCAAGTCCGTCTCGCCCCAGCTGTATGTCGCCCTTGGCATCTCCGGGGCCATCCAACACCTCGCCGGTATGCAGACGTCCAAGACGATCGTCGCGGTCAACAAGGACCCGGAGGCCCCCGTCTTCGGCCTGGCCGATTACGGCGTCGTCGGTGACCTGTTCGCGGTGGCGCCTCAGATCACGCGGGAAGTGACGGCCCGCCGCACTGACGGTTGACCGGCCGAGGCGTTCGCCTCCGCCTCCGCCCGTATCGACAACTCCTGTTGCCGGCCCCACCGTCGGAGTCGGTTGGAGTCGGGGACCGGTGCACGGAGGTGGAGCTGCCGGCCTGGCACCCGCATGGTGCTGGGCCGGCAGCTCCGCCTCGGCTCGTCAGGCGGCCAGGCGCCGGAACCGGCTGCCGTGGAACACCAGCGGTTCCCGGTCGGGATCAGCCTTCAGCCCGTGGATCTCCAGCAGGACGATCGTGTGGTCGCCGCCGGGGAGTTCGGCATGGACCGAACAGTCGAGCCAGAGGCTGGCACCGTGGACGTACACACCGCCGTCCTCGCCGCTCTCCCAGCCGACGTCCGCGAACCGGTCCCCGCCCCGGGCGGCCAGCGCGCGGCAGACCATGTCCTGCCCCTCGGCCAAAACGCTCAGACCCAGCCTGTTCTGTCTGCGCAGCCTCGGCCAGGTCGACGAGGTGTCCTGAACACAGACCGACACCAGCGGTGGCTGGAGGGACACCGGCGTGAACGTACTGGCGGCCATGCCCACGGGCGTCCCCGCGTCGAGGGCGCACAGAGCCGTCACCCCGGACGGGAAGCAGCCGAACGCCTGGCGCAGCACGGCCGGATCCGTCGGCGTCGTCACGAGCGGGCTCATCGAACGCCCTCCTGACCCGACAGGACCGCGCCCAGACGCCGCAGCGAACCGTTGTTGCCGGCCACGTGCTGGGCGACGCAGCGGACGTCGCGCCAGCGCCGCTGCAGGGGGTTCGAGCTGTACAGCCCGGAGCTGCCCGACAACGTCATGACCTCGTTGAGGATCCGGATGCCCTCGTGGTGGATGTGCTGGTGGCCGCCGGTGTAGCCGAACCACTCGGCCGGGGTGGGCTCCTCTCCCGCGAGTGCCCGGTTCATGACCGTGGCGCCGGTCTGTTCGAGCAGTGCCCACAGCGCGGCGGTGCGCAGATGCAGTTCGGCGAACTTCTCCTGGAACACCGGGTCCTGGCCGATGACCATCCTCGGGTCGAACGCCGGCCGCTTGGTGGCGGCCAGTTCCGTGAGGTCGCCGAGCGCGCCGTCCAGACAACCGATGACGACGGCGTCGTGCGAGGCGCCGGTGGCGGTGTACGGCAGGTCGTAGAAGGGGGCGGGGATGTGGTTGTCGCCCATCAGCGGGCCCGTGAAGCGCTCGGGAACGAAGACGTCGTCCATCGTGAAGTCCGTGCTCTGCGTGGCCCGTAGGCCCACCGCGTCCCAGGTGTCGAGAAACGTGGCCTGCTCGGGGCGGAGCAGCGCCACACGCATGTCAGGGCGGCCGTCCGGCAACGCGGGCGCGCCCTCGACCACGAAACCCGCCAGCAACCAGTCCGGGGTGAACGATCCGCTGGCCAGCGGCCAGCGCCCACTGAGCCGGTAGCCGCCCGCCACCGGGGTCGCCCTGCCCTTGGGGGCTATCGCCCCACGGAGCATCAGGTCGGCGCCATCGCCGAACACCTCTTTCTCGAGCGTCTCCCGCGGCAGCGACCGTACGAAGAACCAGGCCATCGAGGCCGCCTGAACGGTCCAGCCGGTCGACCCGTCGGCCCTTGAGATCTCCCGGACCACATGAGCGCTCCGCACCAGGTCGAGCTGCTCGCCGCCCCATTCCCGGGGCAGGCTCATCCGGAACACACCGGCCTCGCGCAGAGCGGCGACGATCTCCGGGGGAACGGCTCGGGCCTCTTCGGCCTCGGCGGAACGCGCGGCGATCTCGGGCAGCTGCGCACGGACGCGGCCGAGTACGCCGTCGTCGGCCTCCCGGTCGTGGGACGGGACCGGTTCGAGCAATGTCGTCATGATCGATCCTTGGGGTGTGTGCGGTCAGGGAGCGTCTGGGCCGCTTCGTGGCTGTGGGATGACGCCTCACATTGCTTGCGCGGAACGGCTTCTGCGCGGAACGGCTTCGCGGGGGCGTTCGTGCTCGTCCTGCACGAACGCTGTACGAGGCGCCTCGGGCACTGCTCGCATGATGCGGGTCGGCAGGAGGGTCCTGCTTGTGTCCGGGAGCACGGGTGATTTGCGTGGCTGAGAACACTCCCCGGAGCCGGTTGCGGATCGCCCGGGAGGACTTAGCATTCCTCGCCAGGAGTGCCGTCCGAGCCCGTTTCTCGGGGGCCGGACGCACCGGGAGGAGAGCCACATGCCCCGGATCACGACACCGAGCGAAGGCACGGCCACCGAGCGACTGGAATGCTGGCGGGACGCTGTGAGCCAGAATCTCGTGCCCCTGGAGGTCCGACCGCGCGAGAGCGCCGACTTCAGCGCGTCACTGCACGCAGTGAGGGTCGGCCAGGTACAGATGTCGGTCATCTCGGCCGCACCGCACAGCATTGCTCGTACCCGCCGGCACATCGCCTCCGACGCCCCCGACTTCCTCCAGCTCACTCTGCAGCTCACCGGGCGGGGCGTGCTCACCCAGCGGGACCGCCAGGCCCAGGTGGGGCCGGGTGAACTGGTCGTCTACGACACGCGCCGTCCCTTCACCTACGATCTCGACCAGTCGCACACCGGCCTCGTACTGATGTTCCCGCAGGCCATGTTGCAGCTGAGGGAACGTGATCTGGCGCGCGTGACGGCGACGCCGGTGCCCTGCCACGACGGCCTTGGCCAGGTGGTCCTGCCGCTCCTGCACGGGCTGGCGCGCCAGATGGAGCACGTGGAGGCCCGAGCCACGCCACGGCTCGCCGACAACGTCATCGACCTGGTCGGCACGCTGCTCGTGGAGCACGCCGACGCGGTTCGGACCACCGAGGCGGACGGCTCGGGCCGGCTCACCGAACGTGTCCTCGTCCACATGGAACAGCGGCTCGCCGACCCCGGGCTGAGCCCCGAGGGGATCGCGGCCGCCCACCGCATTTCCCGTCGCTACCTGTACAAGTTGCTGGCGGAACGGGGGCACACGGTCTCGGGGTGGATCCGGGAACAGCGACTCGCCCGGTGCCGCCGCGACCTCGCCGATCCGTCCCTGAACCACCTGCCGGTCGGCGCCATCGGAGGGCGCTGGGGTTTCGCGGACCCGGCCCACTTCAGTCACGCCTTCAAGGCGAAGTACGGCATGAGTCCCCGAGAGGCGCGCACCGACCGTCGATGACGTCGGCCGGTCCGCGACGCAGGAGTCGATGACGCCGGCTGGCGCCCAGGAGTGGGCCCCGACGGCTGCCGACGGGCCCTCAGGCCGACTTGTAGCTGAAGAACCCCTGTCCCGACTTACGTCCCAGCAGACCCGATTCGACCATGCGGCGCAGCAACGGGGGAGGGGCGTACAGCGGCTCCCGGTACTCCTCGTACAGCGCCTCGCCTATGGCCGCCACCGTGTCCAGACCTATGAGGTCGGCGAGGCGCAGCGGCCCCATGGGGTGAGCGCAGCCGGCGGTCATCCCCGTGTCGATGTCCTCGGCCTTCGCCGTGCCGGAGCCGACCATCCGCACCGCTGCCAACAGGTAGGGAATCAACAGGGAGTTCACCACGAACCCCGCACGGTCCTGCGCGACGATCGTCCGCTTGCCCAGGGTCTCGCCGGCGAAGGCACGCACCCGCTCTTCCGTGGCCTTCGAGGTGTGGAGCGTCGGGATGATCTCGACCAGCGGCATGACGGGGACCGGGTTGAAGAAGTGCAGCCCGACCACCGCCTCCGGTCGACCGGCCGCGGCGGCGAGCCGGGCGATCGGGATCGAGGAGGTGTTGCTCGCCAGCACGGTGGCGGGGTCGGTGACCACCTCGCCCAACCGCCGGAACAGCTCCGTCTTGGCCTGCTCGTCCTCGACGGCGGCCTCGATGACCAGGTCCGTTCCGTCAAGCCGGGAGAGATCGCCGGTGACCGAGATGCAGGCCAGAGCATGGGCTCGGTCCTCGGGCTCGATGGCACCGTGCCTCTCCGCTGTGAGCAGGGAGTCCGCCACGCCCGCCAGACCGGCACGGGCCCTGTCCTCGGTCACATCGCACAGCGTGACGTGCAGTCCGGCCCGGGCGCACACCTCGGTGATGCCCCGGCCCATCTGGCCCGCGCCGACGACGCCCACGTGCTTGATCGCTGTCATGCGTCCTGCCTGCCCTCCGTCGGGCGGCGGTCGACCGACGCCGCCACGTGTGTGGTGTCGTGTCGAGCGTAGGCCGGGTGCACCCCCTCTGACCTGCCCGGACGGTACGACATCCGCGCACAAACATGCGTCGTCGGTTCACCGTTTCCTCGACCGCCGGGCGGACAGCGCGTCACGGACCCCCGCACGCCGTCTCACAGTGCCTCCGAGGCGCGCCGGGTGCGCGCAGACATGCCGACGAGGCGTCTGGCTCGTGCCGGACGCCTGCTGTGGAGGTGGAGCGGTGCTTCAGACAGTCGCCGTAGCGGCGGCGGCCTCCCGCAGCCGGCGGATGACGCCGCGCACCGCGGGCGAGGTCTCGCCCTTGCGGTAGGCGCCGACCAGCCGGGTCGTCAGTGTCACGTCCGCCAGCGGACGGTACGTCACTCCGGGGATGCGCACGCGGCGCAGCGAGTCGGGGACCAGCGCCACCGCGAGGCCGCCGCCCACCAGCGTCAGCGCCGCGATGAAGTCCCGTACCGGTGGAGCGCACCGCGGTGTGAAGCCCCCGCGCTCCGCCACTTCGAGGATCTGGTCGCGGCAGCCGAACTCCTCGTCGAAGTACGGGGCCACGAACTGCTCGTCGCGCAGCCGTGCCGCCGGTACCGCCTCGTACTCCGCCAGCGGCGCTGTGGCCGGCACCGCCAGGACGACCTCCTCGGTGAGCAGACAGGTGGCCGTGACCTCGGGTGGGTACTCCGGCCTCCAGCGCAGGAAGCCGACGTCGATGTCCCCGCAGGCCAGCGCCTCCAGCTGGGCAGGCGTCTCCAACTCGCTCACCTGCACGGTCAGTTCGGTGCCGGCGGCGCTGCAGCGGGTGAGGACGTCGGTCAGCACCCCGGAGAACGCGGCCGAGGCGACGTACGCGATCTGGGCGTGCCCCAGCTCCCCGCGACCGGCGCGTCTGCCCACCGCCTCGGCCCGCGCGGCCTGGGCGAGAGTCAACCGTGCCTCTTCGAGGAACAGCGCCCCCGCACTGGTGAGCGCGGGGCGCGTGCGGCGCCCCCGGTCGACGAGCCGTACGCCGAGATGTGACTCCAGTGCCCGGATCTGGGCGCTGAGCGCCGACGGAGCGAGATGCAGACGGTCCGAGGCCCGGGCGAAGTGCAGTTCCTCCGCGACGACGACGAACGATTCCAACCAGCGCAGTTCCATCGGCTTCTCCGTTCCGCTGGAACACCCCGCGGCGGCGTCAGGGCAGAACAGGACCGCCACGGGGTGGATAGGGGGACCCGCGGGTCAGGGGATCACGACGTAGTTGCTGAATCCGCCGTCGAGGTCCGTGGCGCGTCCGGAGATCGCTTCGTTGACCTCGGACAACGGGAACGGCTTGGTGATCAGATAGGACAGGTCCAGGGCTCCCGTCGCCACCATGTCGGCCACTTCCTGGCCCTGCGCGGTGGTGAACCAGTTGGAGCCGATCAGTTGGACCTGCTCGTCCATGAGCCACTTCACGTCCACGGGCAGCCGGTCGGCCACGCCTCCGACGTTGACCACCCTGCCGCCGCGCCGGACGCCCTGCATGGAGTCGAGCATCGTCTCCACCGGGGCCTTGGCACCGAGCGCGCTGATGACGAAGTCCGCCCCCTCGCCACCGGTGCGGGACTTCGCCCAGGCGCCGGTGGAGCCCTCACCGAGCCGCATGACCTCGATCCTGTCCGGGGCCAACTCCTTGACCCGCTTGAGGAGTTCCTCGTTGCGCCCAGTGCCGAGGACCCTGGAGACACCCGAGGCCAGCGCGAGGAGGGTGGAGGCGACACCGAGGGTGCCGGTGATGCCGTCGATCAACGCGACCTGACCGGGGCCGGCCGCCGCGTGGCGGAGCGCTCCGTAGGAGGTGCCGATGTAGCCGAGCTTGCCGGCCTGCTCGAACGACATGGTGTCGGGGATGTTGACGATCGCGTGCTGCGGCGCGGTCATGTACTCCGCGAAGCCGCCGTAGGGGTAGAGGTCGAAGATCCGCTGGCCGTCGCGCGAGGTGCTGAAGTAGCCGTTCAGGGTGAAGTAGCGGCATCGGCTGAGTTCGCCGCCGCGGCACACCTGACAGCTTCCGCAGGACCGCAGCGGGCTCACATAGACGCGGTCGCCCGGTCTGGTGTTGAGGACGGCCTCCCCGACCGCCTCGACGACACCCGCGGGGTCGAGACCGAAGATCGCGGGGAGCTTGGGGAGCGGCTGGTGCGGGTACCAGGTGGGCCAGTTGTTGATCACATTGGCCATGTTCGGCACGATCCCGCACGCCTTGACCCGCACCAGCACGTCGGTCGGCCGCGGGGTGGGCACGTCGATCGTGTCCACGGACATCGGCTCACCGAGCGCGTGCAATCGTGCAGCGAGCATTTTCGCCATTGAAATACTCCTCGGAACTGCTCCGCCCCGGGCGGCCGGGGGCAGAGACATCAAGAATTCCCTACGACTTCGGGAAAGGGTTGGGATAGTTGTCCTCGAGGTCGATGCCCAGCAGTCCCATGATGCGGACGCCGGAGTTGTACCAGGCGATGGACAACGACAGTTCGACCATCTGCCGGTCCGACAGGTGCTCGGCGGCCGCACGCCACGTCTCCTCCGAGACGTCGACCCGCAGCGTGGACTCCTCGGCGAGGCGCATGACCGCCTTCTCCGTGGCGTCGAACAGGTCGGACGACTCGAAGTCGGCCACCGCCGCGAGCTGTTCCGCGCTGAGCCCGGCCTTGAGCCCGTGCGACTGGTGGTGCGCGACCTCGTACGCCGAGCGGGTCGCGTGGCCCACGGTCAGGATGGCCAGTTCACGCAGGCGGGGGCTGAGGTCGGCGGCCCGCAGCGCGTTGGCGTAGGTCAAGAAGGCGTCCAACTGGGTCGGCGCGTTGGTCAGAGCCAGGAAGATGTTCGCTGTCGGGACCTTGCGTTCGGTCTCCAGCCGGTCGTACAGCGGCTTCTGCGACTCGTCGGCGTCCTCGCGGCGCAGATAGGGGACGCGGGCCATGGTGTCTCCTCGGGGGTTGAACGGATCAGTGGGTGGACCGGGACTGTTCGAGCAGGAACCGTTCCAGCGACATGGGCTTCGGCGGTTCGGCCGGCGGAATCTGCTTGACCTCCGCGAAGGGCGACGCCTCGAAGTACCACTTCTCCAGCGCCGGCAGCCCCCAGCGGGCGTTGGTGCTCAGCGATCCCGCGTCCCAGCGCACCGGCTCGATCTCGGTGTCGATCGTCTGGTAGTGACTGTTGAAGACCTCCACCCGGTGCCCGTCGGGGTCACGGAGGTAGGCGAAGAGCATCCCGCCCGGACCGTGCCGACCGGGGCCGCGCTCCACGCCCTCGCCGTAGCCCTGGATCCCCGCGAAGTCGCAGGCGGTGAAGATGTCGTGGCTCTCGGAGACGGTGTACGCGAAATGGTGCAGGGCGGGGCCGGAGTTCTCGACGATCGCCAGGTCCAGGCAGGTGCCCTTGCGGTACATGAACGCGCCCAGCAGTTTGTCGCCGTGTGCCAGGTACTCGGAGTTGCGGAAGCCGAGTTCACCGTAGAACGCGCACAGTTCGTATGTGTCCGGCGCGAAGGTCTGGTAGTGGTCGAGCCGCTGCGCGTGCGCGCCCTTGTGGAGCTGGAAGTCGATGTGCAGCCTCGGCCGGGTCTCCATGTGTGCGCAGAGTTCGAGCGGCGTGCCGATGGGGTCGCTGACGTGCAGGGTGCGGCCCTGGTAAGGGGCGTCGACCCACTCGGCGGGCAGCCCCCGCTCACGGAACCAGCCGTACGCGATGTCGAGGTCCTCGTCGAAGAAGACCCGGAAACCGATCCTCCTGCACGAGCCCGCACCCGCGCCCGCCCCCTCGCCCTCATCGGCCTGCTCCAGTACGAGGCTGTGGTGGCAGGCCTCCGACAGGCCGCGGAGGTAGCAGGTGCGCTCGTCCTCGTCGCTGACGACGAGTCCCAGCACGTTCACGTAGAAGTTCCGGCTCTCGGCCAGATCGGCGACGGTGAGCCGGACATGGCTGGAGCGGGTGATGTTGAAACTCGGGCGCAGATTGACGGGTGGCAGCATGCTGGTCTCCGTGCTCGGATCGGCTCTGTATGGTCGCTGGCTTGATTTCAGTGTCGCGCGGCCGGTTTTCGGCTCTGCGGCGACGGCCCGGATCTACGGTTCGGCCGTCAGGGCATCGGATCCGGCGAAGGTGAATGAGGACCACCCGCTGAATTCCGCGGATGCGCCGAGGGACTCCTCGATGCGCAGGACCTCGTTCCACTTGGCCATGCGCTCGGAGCGGGTGAACGAGCCCACCTTCAGCTGGCCGGCGTCCCAGCCGACGCTGAGATGGGCGATGGTGATGTCCTCGGTCTCGCCGGAACGCGCCGAGACGATCGTGCCGAAGCCCGCTTCCTTTCCGGCACGCAGGGCCTCGAACGCCTCGGTGATCGTCCCGGCCTGGTTCGGTTTGACGAGGACGGCGTTCACCGAGCCGTTGCAGGCCGCGGCCTCCACACGCTTGGCGTTCGTGACCAGGTAGTCGTCGCCGATCACCTGGCAGCGTCGTCCATGGCGCCGAGTGAATTCGAGCATGCCGTCGTGGTCGTCCTCGCCCACCGGGTCCTCGACGGACAGGATCGGATACTGCTCGATCCAGTCGCCCAGCATGTCGATCAGGGCTTCGGTGTCGAGGGTACGGTCGTCCAGAGCAAGCGTGTACCGCCCGCCGCTGCCGAACTGCGACGCCGCGACGTCCAGTGAGATGCCCACCTCGGTGGAGGGGGTGAAGCCCGCGGTCTCGATGGCGCGGGTCAGTGTCTCCAGCGCCTCCTCGTTGGAGTCGAAGGCGGGCCAGAAGCCGCCCTCGTCGGCCACGCCCTGGGCCTTTCCGGCCGCGCGCATCAGACTTCCGGCGGCCCGGTAGATCTCCGCGGTCCAGTCCAGGGCATCCGAGAAACTGCCTGCGGCCGGGCACATCACCATGAAGTCCTGGACGTCGACCCGGCGGTCCGCGTGGGCGCCGCCGCCGAAGATCTGGATCTCGGGCAGGGGGATGCGGACCGGGCGATCGCCCGCCAGGTGCCTCCACAGCGGTACGCCCGCCGACGCGGCGGCGGCGTGCAGGACGGCCATGGACGTGGCCACGATCGCGTTGCCGCCGAGACGGCTGCGGTCGCTGGTTCCGTCGAGATCCACCAGGAGCCGGTCGACCGTCTCCTGGTCGACCGCGTCATGGCCGGTGAGCGCGGGTGCGATCTCGTCGTTCACCGAGCCCACCGCGCCCTGGACGTCGAGCCCGCCGAAGCGGCTGCCGCCGTCGCGCAGGTCGAGAGCCTCGCCCTGGCCCGTCGAGGCACCAGCCGGTGCGATGGCCCGCCCGATCGCGCCGTCCGCGAGGTGGACCTCCACCTCGACGGTCGGCCGACCGCGCGAATCCCACACTCTGCGGCCCTGGAGCTTGGCGATCCGCGCATCTGACATGCGGTGCAACCTTTCGGAGTTTGGAGTTCGGACGACCGAACGACCGTCGGGGAGTCCGTGCCTGTCGTCGGGGGCGGGACAGTCGGTGTCTGTTGTCGGAGGAGGGGCGTCCGCACGACGGGGAGGCACGGCGGCGCCGAGAGCGCGCGAAGGCTCGTACATCTCCCCGTCGATATGTGCTAACGATAGCGCAATCGTGCGAACTGCCGACGACAATGTCAAGAGGCTGGCTGCTCATCGTTCCCCTCGGGCCACCGTGCGACCTAGATCTCACGGTCCGGCCGACTGTTGATGCTATCGTTCGCACAATCCCGCTCCGACAAGGACTCCGGCGGGCCCGCGCCACCTGGATGGACGGACAGCACAGGCAGGGGCGGGCCCGCCGGACCGGGGCGTGGCGAAAGGAGAGCGAGCCCGCTATGGCAGCCGAAACCTCTGTGACGCCGATGACCCTCACCACTGTGGTGGCCAGTACTCGCCCCGGGCGTGTGGGAAGGTCCGTCGCGGACTGGTTCACCACCCGGGCCGCGGAGTACGACCGGTTCGAGTCACACACCGTCGACCTGCGGGAACTTGCTCTCCCGTTCTTCGACGAGCCGCATCCGCCCGCGCTGCGGAGGTACACGCAGGGCCACACCCGGGAGTGGAGCCGGATCGTCGAGGCGTCGGACGCGTTCGTCTTCGTCACCCCCGAGTACAACGGCGGCTTTCCCGCCCCGCTGAAGAACGCGTGGGACTACCTGGTGGTGGAGTGGCAGCACAAGCCGGCCGCGTTCGTCAGCTACGGAGGCGTCTCGGCCGGCACCCGGGCGGTGCAGATGGGCAAGCAGGTCGTGGCGAACCTCAGGATGCTGCCGATCGGCCCGACCGTGAGCATTCCGTTCGTCAACGAGCTCGTCGAGGAAGGAGCGTTCCGGCCCGGGAAGATCCACGAGACCGCGGCCGAGCAGGTGCTCGACGAGCTCGTGCGTACCGCCGACGTCATGCGCCGGCTGCGCGGCGGAACGTACTGACCGACCGGCGGATTCGACTGGGGCGGGCGAAAGGCGCCCGGAGCGGTGGGCTCCGGGCGCCTTCGTGTGCCGGTGGGGCTGACGCGGCTCAGCGGGACTTCGGCGAAACCTTCGTGCGAGGGGGTGCCGTGCTGCCGCGCAGGATCAGCGATCCGGGGGAGACCGATGTGTACGGGCCGTCGTTGTCCGGAGTGGTCTTGAGGCGACGCATCAGCCACAGCGCGCAGCCGGTGGCCATCTCCTGAATCGGCAGACCGATCGTGGTGAGCCCGGGCCCCCACCAGGAGAACCCCGGCTCGTCGCCGAACCCGATCACGGACAGGTCCCTAGGCACCTTCGTGCCCTGCGCGGACAGTTCCTCCAGCACCCCCCGGGTGAGCTGGATCGATCCCAGCATCAGTGCGGTAGGGGCGTCAGGGCCCTTCAGCAGCCGGCGCACCGTCCGCCGGCCGTGCTCCACGGACGAGGGCGGGCCCAGCTCCGCACGCCCCGCGTCGTCCGGCAGGCCGCCCTCGCGCAGCGCGCTGCGAAAGCCGCTCAGACGCTCCGCGCCCGTGGGCAGTTCCTCGGGGCCGCCCATGTACGCGATCCGCGTGTGCCCCTCGGCGACCAGGTGGCTCGTGGCCCGACGTAGCGCCTCGTGGTCGTCCACGCCGAACCACTGGGAGCCGAGCGACGGGTGGCGACGCAGCAGTTGCAGATGCGGCACCGTGCGCAGGAGCTTGACGGAGTCGCCGTGCGGGCGGGCGGTGGGCACGATGATGACCCCTGCCACACGGGTCGCGGACAGCTCCCGCAGATGGCGCAGCTCCACCATCCGGTCGTCGTCGGTCTCCGCGAGCATCAGCTGGAAGCCCTCGGCCTCCATGTTCTTGGACAGCTCGTGCGCGATGGTCGAGTAGAAACTGTTACGGATGTCCGGGATCACCAGTGCGACCACGTTGCTGGACGCCCCGCGCATCATCCGTGCCGCGCGGTTGCCGACGTACCCCATCTCGGAGGCGGCCTGGCGGACCTTGAACTTGGTCTCCTCGCTGATGCGGGAATCGTCGGCGAGGGCGCGACCGACCGTGGAGACGGAGACACCTAGGCGTTCCGCGATGTCTTTGGTCGTGACCATCTGAGGGCCCCCTAGAGCTGACTGATCCCGTCCGTCACTTTCCGTGTGCCAACGATAGCGCACGGGTCGCGCTCTGTGGTCGGGGAAGGAGGCTACGGGTCTGATCAATGGTGCGTGCTAACGTTAGCATCGCTGGAGGGATCGTGCAGCCGTCTGCGGCTGCCTGGCTACGGAGGTGTCCGTGCGGATCATCAGGTATGCCGCCGAGGGTGTGCGTCATTACGGAGAACTACTTCCCGGGGACGCCGGTATCGCGAGATGCGAGGGGGACCCGTTCACCGAACTGTCCCCCACCGGGCACGTCGACGACATCGGCGACGTCGACGTTCTCGCGCCGCTGGAACAGCCCCGGATCTTCGGGTTCGCCTACAACTACGCCTCACACATCGACGAGACCGATCGTGAGGTCCCGGAAGTGCCCGTGTGCTTCATGAAGCCCAGTGCGGCGGTCATCGGGCCGGGCGACGCCATCGTCTATCCGGCGGACGGCGAACTGATTCATTTCGAAGGCGAGTTGGTCGTCGTCATCGGGAAAAGGGCCCGCCATGTGAAGCCCTCGGAGGCGCATGAGTACATCCTCGGATACACGTGCGGAAATGACGTCAGCGACCGCGTCGTCCAGCGCAGGGAAAGCGCGTTCGGCGCGCTCCTCATCGGAAAGGGGCAGGACACTTTCGCACCCCTCGGACCGGTCATCGAGACCGAACTCGACCCCTCGGCGCTGAGGCTCACGACCCGGGTGAACGGAGCCGTCACGCAGTCGGCGAGCACGGCCGACCTGCTGCTCGCCGTCCCCGACCTCGTCAGTTACCTCAGCCGCTATCTCACGCTGCTGCCCGGTGACGCGATCATGACAGGTACGCCCTCCGGCGTCGGTCCGATCCGTCCCGGGGACGAGGTCGAGGTGGAGATCGAGGGCATCGGCGTCCTGCGCAACCCTGTCGTGGCCGAGAGCCTCTGACGCGGACACCCGCCGGGCGACCACGCACGGGGCCTGCCTACCGCTGGGCGGTGGGCAGGCCCCGTGGCATGTCCGCGTTGTGCCAGAGTCCCCCCGCCGGTGACACGCCACGGTGTTGCCCCGGGCCGAAGCCCGGGGCAACACCGTGGCGGAAGAGCGGTGGGCCGGTTCGCTACCGGGCCGCGTTGTTGAACTCCCCGGTGCGGACGAAGGCCAGGGCGATGACGCCCAGCAGCGGCAGCACCGTGACCTGCAGCAGTCCGGCCTGGGTCCAGCCGAAGGAGTCCACCAGGGCGGCGAAGAGCAGCCCCGAGAAGGCCGCCGGCCCGTAGTAGCCGGTGACGAAGAGGCCGGAGGCGCGTCCGATCTGGCCGGGGCGGACGGCCCGCTGCATCGCGCTGTTGGTGTTGGGATAGATGAAGCCCAGCCCGAAGGCGCCCATGAGGAAGGCGAACAGGCACTGCGGGCCCACCGCGGCCTGCGTCGTGTAGATGCACACGCTGACGGCGGAGACGCCCAGCAGGCCGACCATCAGCAGGTTGCGCTGGTTGAAGCGGTCGCCGAGCCAGCCGCCGAACACCGCCGTCATGCCGCCGAAGCCGAGGAAGCTCATGGCCAGTGCGGCCTGCGTCGGGGCGTAGTGCAGCGAGGTGATGAGGAAGGTCGGGTACAGACCGAGGAACCCGTAGATGGCCACACCGCTGATGACCGCGTGGACGGCCAGGGCGACGGTGTTGCGGTTGTAGGGGGACGTCGGCATGTACTCGTAGGTCCCGGTCGAGGCGACCTTCTCGACGGAGGTCTCGGTCAGGCCGCTCTTCACCAGGAACAGGGAGACGGCGGCGATCAGCAGTCCGGCGGCACCGAACAGGTAGAACGGCGAGTGCCAGGTGCCGTGCATGCTCATCAGCTCGACACCGATCAGCGGCGCGATGAACACACCGATCGAGTAGCCCACGCCGATCACGCCGAAGGCCAGGCCGCGCCGCTGGGCGAAGAAGGCGCCGATCGCCGCGAAGATGGCGGCGGACTGCATGCCCTCACCGAAACCCGAGACGACCCGGTACACCGTCATGTCGGCGAAACCGGTCGCCAGCGGCGTGGCCATCGTGCCCAGCGAGTAGATCACGATGCTGACCAGCAGCACGGTCTTGCGGCGGAAACGATCCAGGAGATAGCCGGCGGGAAGGCCGGCGAGGGCCATGCCGAGCGTGAAGTTCGTCGCCAGCAGCCCGCCCTGCTCCAGGGAGAACCCGTACTCCTCGCGGATGTTGGGCAGCAAGGGAGGGAAGACCTGGCGGTCCATCGCGTTGACCATGTAGGACAGGACGATCAGCAGGAATCCCAGGCCGATCATGGGGCGGGAAAGGGCGCGCCGGTCGCTCTCCTGGGTTTCGGCGGACACCGCGGTGGTGTCGACTTGCGCTGTGTGAGTCATAGCGGCTCCTGAAGGGGAATGGGCCACGGCGAGCCGCGGCGGATGCATCACCGGTACGGGGCCGTACGGGCGATGAGAGAAGCGGCGAGTTGAACACGGAGAAGCGGCGAACAGAACACGGACAAGCGGCGAGCAGAACGCGGACCGGCGTCGACGGCGGCTCTGTGCCGTCGACCGGCGGAATAGAGGGGGCGACGGCGGGCTCCTGCGCGGTCGGACACCGCATGCGGAAATGCAGCCGTGTATCGCCCGTCGGGGACGTCCGTGGCTATGGCGTCTTCGACAGCCGGACTTCGTGCTGACGCATCTCGGTCGCACGGTCGGCGCTGGCAGAAACCATGAAGGGAAGTACCGGGCTCGTCAAGACGCGCACACCGGTTTTCTTCGTCGCCCCTTCGGTTTCTCCGTGGCGGCGTGGTTCCTCCGCCTCGAAATGGGCCTGCTGCCCGATCGTGGCGATCAGGTGTACGGCGCACTCTTGACGTGGCGAAGACTCTCAGTGCTATCGTTAGCATCGCGTGGCTGTGACAAAGTGAACCGACATGTCCTGGGATCCCGTGATCCGTGCCAGGGACGTACCGCGGCACCTGCCCGACCACAAGTCGGCGGGCGCCGACGAGACCAGCGCCCCCTCCGAGCCACCTCCAGGCGACCGACGGCCCATCGGACATGCCGTCGACCGCCCTCCCGGGTGGCGATCAACCCGCTCACCGGACGCGACCGGGCGCAGCCCGACCGTCCGCTGCGGCCGTACGACTCTGCGAGGACGACCTGCCATGAACCGACCTAGCCGCCCAGGCACCGTGCTGCTCACCGACTACGCCTGGCCCGACGACGCCGTCGAGCGATCCGTCATCGAGAAGGCGGGCCACACCTTGGTGACCGGCCCCGCCGAGCCCGCCTCCGCCGAGGCCATCGAGAAGTTGGTGGCCGAGCACCATCCCGCCGGCATCCTGACGTGCTGGGCACCCGTCTCCGCCACCGCGATCGGCGCCTCGCCGGACCTGCGGATCGTGGCCAGGCTGGGAGTCGGCCTCGACAACATCGCCGTGGAAGCGGCCACCGACCGGGGCGTCTGGGTCACCAACGTGCCCGACTACTGCGTCGAGGAGGTCGCGGACCACGCCGTCGGCATGGTGCTGGCCTGGACCCGGGGTCTGGCCGTGTTCGACCGGGACGTCCGCGCGGGCCGCTGGAACCCCGCCAGTGCCCGGCTGCGCCGACTGTCGACGCTGACCTGCGGCGTCGTCGGTTACGGGCGCATCGGACGCGCCACCGCCGGCCGGCTCGGCGCGTTCGGCTGCCGGATCCTGGCCCACGATCCGTACCCGCCGAAGGACGCCCCGGGCGTCGAGATGGTGGGTTTGGAGGAGCTGCTGCGCCGCAGCGACGTGGTGATCCTCCATGTGCCGCTCACCCCGGACACGCACCACATCATCGGAGCCGAGCAACTGGCGCTGATGCAAAGGGGCGGCCTGCTCGTCAACGTCAGCCGGGGCGGCCTGGTGGACACCGACGCGGTGATCAAGGCTCTCGACAGCGGGCACCTCGACGGGGCCGCCTTCGACGTCCTGGAGAGTGAGCCGCACGTCCCCGACGGACTGCTGGCCCAGCCGGGTGCGCTGCTGACCCCGCATGTGGCTTTCTCCTCCGACGCCTCGGTCACGGAGCTGCGCCGCAGAGCCGCCGAGGAGGTCGTACGGATCCTGGAGGGTGAGACGCCGAACCACGCGTGCAACAGCCCCCGGGACCTGCCCGCCGGTCCGGGTGACGCGCGATGACCTCGGCCTCCACGCAGAAGGGCCCGGAACCGGTGCCGGACACCTCACTCACCGACTTCCTCCTCACCCACCGGCTCACCGCGCCCGGCGAGGCCGCACGCTGGACGCCGCTGGCCGGCGGCGTCTCGTCCGACCTGTGGCGGGTGGACCTGCCGGGACGCTCCCTGTGCGTCAAGAGAGCCCTGGCCCAGCTCAGGGTCGCCGCCGACTGGCAGGCACCGGTCTCGCGCAACGCCTACGAATGGGCGTGGATGCGGTTCGCCTCCCGGCACCGGCCGCACAACGTGCCGGAGCTACTGGCGCACGATGCCGAAGCCGGACTCTTCGCGATGGCGTTTCTGCCCCCCGAGCGGTACCCGGTGTGGAAGGCACAGCTGTTCGGCGGCCAGGTGGAGGTGGCGACCGCCGCGGCTGTCGGTGAACTGCTCGGGACCCTGCACGCGGCGAGCGCCGGCGATGCCGCCCTCGCCGAGGAGTTCGCCACCGACGACAACTTCGACGCGCTGCGCATCGAGCCGTACCTGATGGCCACCGCGGCGGCGCACCCCGCTCTGAGCGACCTCCTCTGGGGCCTCGCCCACCGCACGGCCACGACCCACCTGGCCCTGGTGCACGGCGACGTCAGCCCCAAGAACATCCTCGTCGGCCCGGCCGGCCCCGTGCTCCTGGACGCCGAGTGCGCCTGGTACGGAGACCCCGCCTTCGACCTGGCCTTCTGCGTCAACCACCTGCTCCTCAAGAGCCTGGTGGTACCCACACACCGAGCCGATCTCCTCGACTCAGCCCGGGCGCTCGTCGACGAGTACCTCCGATGCGTCGTCTGGGAACCCCGGCCGGCTCTGGAGGCGCGGGTCGCGTCACTGCTGCCGGCGCTGCTGCTCGCACGAGTGGACGGCAAGTCCCCGGCGGAGTACCTCACGGACGACCGGCACCGGGAGTTCGTACGGACGCTCGCGGCGGTCCTGCTGCGGTCGTCGGCCCCGACGGTGGCGGACGTCCTGGACACTTGGGCGGCCGCGTTCGAGACCTCGGCCGAGCCTGGCATCGGCCGGACCGACTGACCGAATCGAGGTCGTCGGCATCCGCGAGCCGGACGGGCCAGACGGGCCAGACGGATCAGACGGATCAGACGGATCAGACGGGCCCGATGGACTGGCGGACCCGACGGTCTCGGCGGACTAAGCAAACCGCGAACTAGGCAGACCCGGTGAACCAGGCAGACCCGGCGGACCCTGACCAAGGAGATACATATGCGGAGAGTCGTCACCGGCCATGACGAGAACGGCAGGTCGGTCGTCGTCAGCGACGGCCCCGTCCCGCGCAGCCGGGAGTTCACCAGCCTGCCGGGCTGGGTGTCCCGACTGCCGTGGGCCACCGAGCCCGGCGAGCCCGTCAGCCGGGCGGGGGAGGACCCCACGCCGAAGGTCACCAGCTTCCTCCCGGCGCCCGGCGGCACGCGGTTCATCGTCCTGACCTTCCCTCCGGACAGCGCGATGGCCACCCCGTCGTTCGACCCTGTCGCCTACGGCAAGGAAGCCCTGGCCGACTCACCCGGCCTCGCGGAGCTCTTCGAGCCCGACGGCATGCACAGGACGCCGACCGTCGACTACGGCATCGTTCTGCAGGGCGACATCGTCCTCGAACTCGACGACGGCCACTGCACTCCCCTCTCGGCAGGGGACCTCGTGATCCAGAACGGCACCCGCCACGCCTGGCGCAACCGCAGTGATCAACCGGTCACCGTGGCTTTCGTCCTGGTCGGCGCGGAGCGCGACGGATGACAGCGGCAACGCGGTCCTCGGCCCGGTGCCGACCCGGCACGTGGATCCTGCTGCTCTTTCGCGTGTCCTACCAGTACGTGGCCGGTCCCGTGACGACCCAGCCGGCGTCGGTGGGCCTGACCCAGAAGCCCAGTGCCACCTCGATCACCTGCGCGCGGTAGGTGATCTCGACGTGGACATGGCTGCCGGTGTGGCCCCAGCGGAAGTCCGCGAGATTCAGCTCGCCGAGCCAGGACAGATCCTGCTCCCACTCGTCGGCAGCAGGGCTGCTGCTCGCCTCGTCCTCAGCGGTGCCTGCTTCGACGGACGCGGTCCACAGTGACTTGAGTACATGACGGACCGGGTGGTGATCGATGAGCTGTTCGGCCTCGGGGATTCTCCCGGCTCGGAGCAGGCCGAAGTAGCGGCGAACGACAGCTTCGACGTCCTCCTGGGCAGGGTGCTCCGTCCAGATCCTCACCGCGAGATCATACGAGGTCGGTGACTGCCTCAGTCTGGGTTGAAGGGGTGGCCGATCAGGACGCGGGCGGCGTCCTCGTCGGCCAGCTCACCCGTGAACACCGAGGAGGGGATCGCCGACGAGGAGCTGAGCAGCAGCGCGTGCGCGGGAGCCTCACGAACGATGACGGCGAACAAGTCCTTCTTGAACTCGACGCGTTCGGGCCCGTTCTCCTGGACGATGTCCGCGTCCCGGGCCGCCTCGGTCACGGGCCGACAGGTGCACCCGGTCGGCGAGACCGCGCACGTGCAGGCCACGGGCGGCCAGCTGCGGGGCGTACCGCGCCAGGTCGTCGGCGACGGCGTCGGCGAGGTCCTGGCGCGGGTCGCTGACCCGCATGGTCAGACCGTGTGCGGCGAACAGGACCATCCAGGACAGTCCGATGGTTCCGGCGCCGATGACGGCGGTCGTCCGGAAGGCGGGGAGCGGAAGGCGGGGGCGCGCCGGCGCAGTGTTCCATTCCAGCGCTGTCCATGCGCGGTTGCTGGAGCGATTGGCTGCTCGCGGGGCAGCAGTGGCCATATTGAGGTGCGTTGGTGCCTGCGACTTGTGCAGACTCCGCGCATGGCTCCTGATACCGCCGTCTTGCTTCACAGGAGGGCTCTGCGACATGTCGCGGCTTCGTCGAGGGGGAGGCCCCTGCCACCGGACCTGAGGGTGACTATGCACTTTCACCCTGACCGAGTCGCGGGGACCCGGCCTATCCTGATCCAGATGGCTGACGACGGTGTCTACAGGTCACAGTTCGTCACAGGAACGAGTAACGGCGGGCTGACCGCTCATCCGGGTGGAGACCGATGGCGCTGGGAGAGTCGTATCTTCGCCGGCGCGTATGACGAGGCCGCACCTGACCAGCGCCCTGTCTACGGCGCGTTGAATCACCGCCGCGATCCGATCGGCGGTGCCCCGCGGTTCGGCTCCTCGTACTTCAGGCTCACGCCTGAGGCTCTCACGCGCGCCACGTTCTGTTATCCGGACAGCTCCACTGAGCCGTCTGCCTTCGGAGTCGCCGATCGATGCTCACTTCTCGAGCTTGCCGAGGCAGCGGACATGGATTTCCTGGACGGCCATATCGAAGCACAGATCCACGGGCCGGTCAGGTTCGACTGTGACGTAGAAGCGCTGGTGCTGGATCCGAGCTATCGCGGTACAGCGGTCGAACATGCGGCAGAACGTCTGCCGTGCCCAGTCGAATGGCATCCCGGTTTCCGGCTCAGCGTGGCTGAACTGCGTCACCACCCGCACTATCGCGGTCAGGCGTATGTGGATCTGGGAGCCAAGATCGCTAGGGGTGGCCGGCTCACTCCCAGGGATATCGGAGATGCTGCCAACACAGGTCGATACCCTCTCCAGGATCTCAAGAAAGTCTGGCACTGCCTGGCCCGGTTCGGAAAGCTCAGCGGCTGTTGACATGCAGGGCTGCGTCCGACACGTCGGTGCCAGGGTCCGAGACCCGGCGGGATCGTCGGGTTTGGCAGGTGGCGAGGTAGTCGGACCTACTGTCGCCGGCGCCGGGCCCAGCGGTGGGCGGTGACTGGACTGATGCCGACGAGGTCCGAGATTTCGATGCGGGGCAGGCCGGCGAGTGCTTGCGCCGTTGCCGTTGCCGTCGGAGTCCACGTTGGTCACCAGGTGTCGTGTAACGCCGGATCGTGCCGGCGACGTCCCGACACCCGGCCGAAGGGATCGGCCGTGGACCATGGTGCTGCGGGGCGACAAGCACCGTCTCCCAGGCCCAGGCGGCAATGCCCACGCGGTTGCCGACCCCCAGCTTCGCCTGGATGTTGGCGAGATGGCGTCTTGGCGGTGCCAGGCGCTATGCAGAGCTCGGAGGCGATCTGAGAGTTGGAACAGCCGCGAGCGACAAGGCTGGTGTTGTGCTCCAGCGCCATCCTGCCCCGCAGTCGGCGTTCACTGTCCACAGGAGAAGGACTCGACCGTTTCGGCATGGATGAGCAGCACACCAACTCGGTGTCGGCCACGCTCCGGCGCAAGGCAGATCATCCCTTTCTGAACCAGCCTTCGATCGCAGCCCAAGCCCAAGCCCGAGCCCAGACCCACGAGGGCCGTGGTCATGGCAGGGGAGGGCGATGACGCAACCTGGCGTCGCGAGCCGACGCATACCAGCACGTGGTGCGTAGCGCGCGGCCTGCGGCACCCGCTCCGGCAGTCAGGTCGTTGGGGCTCGACCGCTCGGCCGCTCGACCGCTCGACCGCTCGACCGCTCGACCGCTCGACCGCTCGACCGCTCGACCGCTCGACCGCTCGACCGCTCGACCGGCCACCTGCGTACCCGTCACCCCGCCGAACTCGTCTCCCACGGCCACTTGGAGTCCCTGCCGGCTTCGATGAGAGGGATCAGCCGGAACGCGGCGTCGCTCAGGCCGCCGAAGGTGTGGTGGTGCGGGCCGGACGGCGCGTGGGCCGGGGTGTAACCGGCCAGGTTCCAGGTGTACACGGGGATGCGGAGGGGGACCGTCTGCAGCGGGTTGGACCACTGACTGGGACCGGTCTGTTCGTCGGTCACCATGACCACCCGGTCGTGGCTGTCGTAGTGCCGCCTTAGCGCGAGGGCCGTATTGGTGCCCCCGAGGTCATGGAAGCGGTCCAGGACGCGCAGTACGGGCTCACCCGGGGCGAGTTCGACGCGACGGCTGTCCGAACCGAACTCCACCAGGTCGGCCCGCGCGGCCCGCTGCGCCAACGCCGTACCGAAGATGGCCGCCGAATCCGCCCGGTTGAGCTGGGTGTGCTCGCTGGGCCGGTCGAACATCGAGCCCGACCGGTCCACCAGGATCAGCGTGCGGCCGGGCAGTTCGGGGACGTTGGCCAGGGAGTGTCCGAGGGCTGTCTCCAGAGCGTTCTCCCAGCGGCGTGAGGGCGCGTTGCGATGAGCGGCGAGGTAGCGGAACGGGAACTGCCGCGAGCGGCGTACCTCGTCCGGGCAGGAGATCCGCGCGGCGACCTCGGCCGCGACCCGGTCGCTCACGCCGGCCTGGTCGAGGTTGCGCAGATTGCGTACGAGGGCCATCGCCCCCATCGAGGGGACCAGCGCCTCCCACACCGCCGCGTCGAGCGGCCCCTGTAGCCAGCCCGCCACCGACTCCCAGGTCATCCCTGCCGCGTTCAGCCGCTCATTGCCGCCCGGTGCGGTGACCAGGGCACGCCGTTCCTCGACCGGTACGGCCATCAGCTCCCGGTGTGCGGCGAGCAGCGTCGCGCCGGACGGGGGAAGCGCACGGTCGGGGTGGTGGCGGCGGTCGATCGCGTACTTGAACAGGTCACCCTGCCAAGGACGTCG
>NZ_JARGEE010000049.1:0-32246 GCF_033794485.1 Streptomyces sp. MB09-02B | reverse complement strand
GACGGCCACTGTCGCGCGAACCCCGGCTGCCCTCCTGGACCCGGGGCATGACCACCGGCCACAAGGCCACCGGAACCGGGCCGGGCCTCACCCCGCCGGACCCCTCCGCAGGGCTCACCGGGGACTGGATCGCCCGCCCCGCCACCGGCCGCTTCGCACACCGCGCGCAGGACGAACGTCCCTCCCCGGCAGCGGAGTTGCTCACCACCCTGGCCGGCCGGCACAACGCGGGTCTGAGCCTCGGGCGTCTCGGCCGCTGGACGGAGGCCGGCGAGGTCCACCGGGCGGTCGCGGCCGAACGCGAGCACGCCCTCGGCCCCGACCACCCCGACACCCTCTCCAGCCGCTACGAGGTCGGCTTCACCCTCAGCCGCACGGGCCGCCCCGCCGACGCGCTGCGCGAGTTCACCCACGTGGCCCGCGCCCGCGAGCACGTCCTCGGCCCCGAGCATCCCGAGACCCTCGCCACCCGTCAGGAAATGGCGTACGTACTGGGCCAGTTGGGCCGTCACCTGGAAGCCCACCAGGCCTACACCTCGGTCCTCGCCGTCCGCGAGCGCCTCGCCGGACCCGACCACCCGGACACGCTGCGCTGCCGCCACAACCTGGCCTTCAACCTCAGCAGGCTCGGCCGTCCGGAGGACTCGTACCGCATGGCGGACGAAGTGGCCGACGTCCGCGCCCGGGTGCTCGGCGCCAACCATCCCGACACCCTCGTGACCCGGTACGAGGTCGCCTACGCCCTCGGCCAGTTGGGCCGCTGGCCCGAGGCGCTGCGGACCTACCAGGAGGTCGCCGACGCCCGGGCCCAGGCTCTCGGCCCCGACCACCCCGACACGCTCGCCACCCGCCACGAGGTCGGCATCAGCCTCGGCAGGCTCGGCCGCAGCGCCGACGCGCTCGTCCTCTACCGCTCCCTCGTCGACGACCGCACCCGCGTCCACGGCCCCGCCGACCCCGAGACGCTCCGCGCCCGCCACGGCCTCGGCGTCAACCTCGGCCGCCTCGGCCGCTGGGAGGAGGCCCTCGCCGAGTCCCGTGACGTGTGCGCCCTGCGCGAGCGCGTCCTCGGCCCGGACCACCCCGACACCCTCGTCAGCCGCCGCGAGGTCGCCGTCGGCCTCGGCTGGCTCGGCCGCTGGGCCGACGCCCTCACCGAGTACGGGCGAGTCGCCGGCGCCCGCGAGCGCGTCCTCGGCCCCGACCACCCCGACGCACTCGCCAGCCGCAACGACGAGGCGCACTGCCTCGAACAACTCGGTCGCGGCCAGGAGGCGGTGGAGCTGTACCGACGGGTGGCGGCGTCACGCCGGCGGCTCGCGACCGGCAACCGCTGAGCCCCGCCCACCGGCCCGGACCCGCGGCGGACGCCGTTGATCCGCCTGCCCCTCTCCCCTGGCCGACCTCGATCGACGCGTGTTACCAAGAGCCATGCCTGCCACCCCCGCACCTTCAGCACGGCCCGCACGCCCGAGCGCGCCCGCTCCGCACGACTCCTACGACGCCGTGATCGTCGGAGGCGGTCACAACGGTCTGGTCGCCGCCGCCTATCTCGCGCGCGCGGGCCGTTCCGTCCTCGTGCTGGAGCGGCTGGACCACACCGGCGGAGCCGCCGTCTCCACGCGCCCCTTCGCCGGGGTCGACGCCCGGCTGTCGCGGTACTCCTACCTGGTCAGCCTGCTGCCCCGGAAGATCGTGCGGGACCTGGACCTCGACTTCCGGGTCCGCGGCCGCACGATCTCCTCGTACACGCCCGTCGAACGCGACGGCCGCCCCACCGGCCTCCTCGTCGGCGGAGGCGAGCGCCGCACCCGCGAGGCCTTCGAGCGGCTGACCGGTTCGGGCCGCGAGTACGAGGCCTGGCAGCGGTTCTACGGGATGACGGGCCACGTCGCCGAACGGGTGTTCCCCACGCTCACCGAGCCCCTCCCCACCCGGGACGACCTGCGCCGACGCATCGACGACGAGGAGGCGTGGCGGGTGCTCTTCGAGGAGCCGATCGGCGCCGCCGTCGAGTCGACGTTCACCGACGACCTCGTACGCGGAGTCGTCCTCACCGACGCGCTCATCGGCACCTTCGCGGACGCCCACGACCCCTCGCTGCGCCAGAACCGCTGTTTCCTCTACCACGTGATCGGCGGCGGCACGGGCGCCTGGGACGTGCCCGTCGGCGGCATGGGCGCCCTCACGGACGCGCTGGCCACCGCAGCGCGCGACGCGGGTGCGGTGATCGCCACGGGGCACGAGGTCCGCCGGATCGCCACCGACGGCCGGTCCGCCGAGATCACGTTCCGGACCGCCGACTCGGAGGGCACGGTCGCCGCCCGGCACGTCCTGGTCAACGCCTCGCCGCAGGAGCTGGCCGCCCTGACCGGCGACGCACCGCCCGCTCCGGCCGAGGGCGCCCAGCTCAAGGTGAACATGCTGCTCAAACGGCTCCCGAGGCTCCGGGACGAGTCCGTCGACCCGCACGAGGCCTTCGCCGGGACCTTCCACATCGCCGAGGGGTACGACCAACTGGCGGCCGCCTACGCCCAGGCCGCCTCCGGCTCGCTGCCCGAGGCCCCGCCGTCCGAGATCTACTGCCACTCCCTCACCGATGCGACCATCCTCGGCCCGGACCTGGTGGAACAGGGCTACCAGACGCTCACCCTGTTCGGTCTGCACACCCCCGCGCGACTGTTCGAGCCCGACAACGACGCCGTGCGCGAGGAACTCCTCCGGTCGACCCTCGCCCAGTTGGACGCCCATCTCGCCGAGCCCCTCGCCGACTGCCTGGCCACCGACGCCGACGGCCGCCCCTGCATCGAGGCCAGAACCCCCCTCGACCTGGAACGCGACCTGGGCCTCCCCGGCGGCAACATCTTCCACCGCGACCTCGCCTGGCCCTACGCCCAGGAGGACATGGGCCGCTGGGGCGTAGAGACCCGCCACGCCAACGTCCTGCTGTGCGGCGCGGGCGCGGTGCGCGGCGGCGGGGTGAGCGGAGTGCCCGGCCACAACGCGGCGATGGCGGTCCTGGGGGAGTGAGGCAGGGGCACCCCCGATGGCCCGGGCCATTGTCCGGCCGCCCGACCACCCCTGCCAAACAATCCTCCGTGCGCTGAAATCGATGGCGCGAGCGGCGACGGGGGGCCGTTCACGGGGGAAGTGGCCCTGCTGATTGCCCGCGATCAGCAGGGCCGCGCCCTGAAGGGGTGCGGGGAACTGCGCGACAAGCCCCCACACACCCGCACCCGCCACACAACCTCCCGCCGCACCCCCAAGGCGCGCAAGGCCCCAACACCCCGCTCAGCCAAATCTGACGAGGCATCAGAAAACCCCTTCCCTCGTCCGGAGGACTACGGCATCCTGCGCACCATGCAGACGGAGCTGAGCAACACCCTCGGAGTCCAGTACGCCGTCTTCGGCTTCACCCCGTTTCCCGCGGTCGCCGCCGCCATCAGCCGGGCCGGTGGCTTCGGGGTGCTCGGCGCGGTCCGCTACACGGCCCCCGACGACCTCAAGCGCGACCTCGACTGGATCGAGGCCCACGTCGACGGCAGGCCCTACGGCCTGGACGTCGTGATGCCGGCCAAGAAGGTCGAGGGCGTCACGGAGGCCGACATCGAGGCGATGATCCCGGAGTCGCACCGGCAGTTCGTCAAGGACACCCTCGCCCAGTACGGCGTGCCCGAACTCGCCGAGGGGGAGGCCTCCGGGTGGCGCATCACCGGCTGGATGGAACAGGTCGCCCGCAGCCAGCTCGACGTCGCCTTCGACTACCCGATCAAGCTGCTCGCCAACGCCCTCGGCTCCCCGCCCGCCGACGTCGTCGACCGCGCGCACGCCCGGGGAGTCCTCGTCGCCGCGCTCGCCGGCAGCGCCCGCCACGCCCGCAAACACGCGGACGCCGGCATCGACATCGTCGTGGCCCAGGGCTACGAGGCCGGCGGCCACACCGGCGAAATCGCCTCCATGGTGCTGACCCCCGAAGTCGTCGACGCGGTCGCCCCGTTGCCGGTGCTCGCCGCCGGAGGCATCGGCAGCGGACAGCAGGTCGCCGCCGCCCTCGCGCTGGGCGCCCAGGGCGTCTGGCTCGGCTCGCTCTGGCTCACCACGACCGAGGCCGAACTGCCCTCGCCCCGGCTGATCGAGAAGCTGCTCGCCGCCGGCTCCGGCGACACCGTCCGCTCCCGTGCCCTCACCGGCAAACCCGCCCGCCAGCTCCGTACCGAATGGACCGACGCCTGGGACGACCCGGCCGGACCGGGCACCCTGCCCATGCCCCTCCAGGGCCTGCTCGTCGCCGAGGCGGTGTCCCGCATCCAGAAGTACGAGGTGGAGCCGCTGCTCGGCACCCCGGTCGGGCAGATCGTCGGCCGGATGAACAGCGAACGCAGCGTCCGTGCCGTCTTCGACGACCTCACCCGGGGCTTCGAGGAGGCCGTGGACCGCATCAACCGGATCGCCGGAAGGAGCGAGGGACAGTGAGCCAAGCCCCCCAAGGCCAAGCCTCCCAGGGCCAAGCCCCCCAAGGCCAAGCCCCCCGAAGCCAACCTCCGCAGGGTTTCTGGGCCCAGGCCACCGCGGACCCCGACCGCACGGTGCTCATCGCGCCCGACGGGGACGGATGGACCGCCGGACGGCTGCACGCCGAGACCAACCGGCTGGTCCACGGACTGCGCGCGGCCGGACTGGAACGCGGCGACGCCTTCGCGGTGGTCCTGCCCAACGGCGTCGAGTTGCTCGTCGCCTACCTGGCGGCCACGCAGGCCGGCTTCTACCTCGTGCCCGTCAACCACCACCTCGTGGGCCCCGAGATCGCCTGGATCGTCTCCGACTCGGGCGCCAAGGTGCTCATCGCGCACGAGCGGTTCGCCGAAGCCGCCCGGAACGCCGCCGACGAGGCGAAGCTCCCCGAGAACCGGCGGTACGCGGTCGGTACGGTCGAGGGCTTCCGTCCGTACGCCGAACTCACGGACGGGCAGCCGGAGTCGGCGCCCGCGGAGCGCACCCTCGGCTGGGTCATGAACTACACCTCGGGCACCACCGGACGCCCTCGGGGCATCCGACGCCCGCTCCCCGGCAAGCTCCCCGAGGAGTCCTACCTCGGCGGCTTCCTCGGCATCTTCGGCATCCGGCCGTACGACGACAACGTCCACCTGGTCTGCTCGCCGCTCTACCACACGGCCGTCCTGCAGTTCGCCGGCGCGTCGCTGCACATCGGGCACCGGCTGGTGCTGATGGACAAGTGGACGCCCGAGGGAATGCTCCGCGCCATCGACACCCACCGCTGCACGCACACCCACATGGTGCCCACCCAGTTCCACCGGCTCCTCGCGCTCCCGCAGGAGGTGCGCGCCCGCTACGACGTGTCGTCCATGCGGCACGCCATCCACGGAGCAGCGCCCTGCCCGGACCATGTGAAGCGGGCCATGATCGAGTGGTGGGGCGAGTGCGTCGAGGAGTACTACGCGGCCAGCGAGGGCGGTGGTGCCTTCGCCACCGCCGAGGACTGGCTGAAGAAGCCCGGCACGGTCGGCAAGGCCTGGCCCATCAGCGAGCTCGCGGTCTTCGACGACGACGGCAACCGGCTGCCGCCCGGTGAACTCGGCACCGTGTATATGAAGATGAGCACCGGCGGCTTCTCGTACCACAAGGACGAGGGCAAGACGCGGAAGAACCGCATCGGGGACTTCTTCACCGTCGGTGACCTCGGTCTCCTCGACGAGGACGGCTATCTGTTCCTCCGGGACCGCAAGATCGACCTGATCATCTCCGGCGGCGTCAACATCTACCCCGCCGAGATCGAGGCCGCCCTGCTCACCCATCCCGCCGTCGCCGACGCCGCCGCCTTCGGCATCCCGCACGACGACTGGGGCGAGGAGCCCAAGGCCGTGGTCGAACCGGCCCCCGGATTCACCCCGGGGCCGGTCCTGGCCGAGGAGATCCTCGCCCACTGCGCCCGCCGACTGGCCGGCTACAAGCGACCGCGAAGCGTCGACTTCACCGATGCGATGCCCCGCGACCCCAACGGCAAGCTCTACAAACGGCGACTGCGCGAACCGTACTGGGAGGGCCGGGAAAAGGCCGTCTGAATCTCCGCCGGCGCCGCCGTCGGTGTCACGGTTTGCGTGCGACCCCGCCCAGGGCGATGACCTCGCCGTGGACCGGGGTCGCGGGGCCGGGGCGCCAGTCGTTCAGCGGCACCACCCCGGGGTCCTGCAGCTCCAACCCGTCGAAGAACCCGGCGAGTTCGGCGGGGCTGCGCAGGTAGTAGGGGACCGCGCCGCTCTCGTTGTAGCGACGGGTGGCCTCGGCGTTCGCCTCGTGCGTGTCCACGCTGTCGTTGAACGCGAACCAACTCCCCGACGGCAGCGCGCCCATCAGGGCACCGACGATGGCGCGCGCCTCGGCGTAGTCGGCGATGTGGCCGCTGACCTGCATCATCGTCAGCGCGACCGGTTGGGACAGATCGAGCGTCCGCGCGGCCTGTCGCAACACGGTCGCGGGGTCGTGCAGATCGGAGTCGACGTAGTCGGTCGCCCCCTCGGGCGTGCTGGTGAGGAGTGCCCGCGCGTGGGTGAGGACCAGCGGGTCGTTGTCCACGTAGACGACCCGCGCGTCCGGGGCCGTCCGCTGGGCGATCTCGTGCGTGTTGTCCGCCGTCGGCAGTCCGGTGCCGATGTCGAGGAACTGGCGTATCCCCGCCTCACCGGCGAGGAAGGTGACCGCGCGGCCGAGGAACGCCCGGGAGTCGCGGGCGAGATCGGTGATGCCGGGGAACACCGCGCGGAAGGCGTCGCCGGCCGCGTGGTCGACCGGGTAGTTGTCCTTGCCGCCCAGCCAGTAGTTCCAGATCCGGGCCGAGTGCGGAACCGACGTGTCGATCATGGCCGTCGAATCCGTCTCCCGACGTAACGAGTCCTGCGTCACCGAGGGGCCTCCTCACGAGGAACAGTTATATGCCCATGGCATGAGTGCTGCCAGAAGAATGGTGCCGCCCCGAAGCGGGGCGGCACCACACCCCCTCGCTCATTGGCTCACACGCACCACCTTCAGCTTCGGCGAGGACAGGATGTCCTTCTCGCAGAACCGGGAGGTCACCCACTTCTCTGCCGAGAACAGCCGCGTCTGGTCCAGGTAGTGGGGTGAATTCGGGTTCGAGGACTGCGAGTACGTCAGCAGCGTGCGGGCCACCGGGCAGCGGCCGCCGTCCCAGCCGACCGCCTGGATGTGGCTGGAACCCGACGAGACCTCCGGGTAGTCACCTTCGGCCCCGCGCCACGCCGACTCGATCTTGTTCCACACGCCCAGCGACTCCGTGCCGCCGGACACCGGGATGCGCAGCCCGTTCCGTACGACGAACTGGTGGTCGCCGAGTTTCGCGTCCAACGCGATGCCCGCCGCCCGCAGTTCCGTCACCGTCTCCGCCAAAGCCGTCCCGAAGCCGGGCGCGTCGGTGTTGAGCGTGTTCGGGGTGTTGACCGGGTCAGCCGCCGAGAACGGCACCTTCCACAACTGCGGGCGCGGCACCACGGTGTTCAGCCGCCGCCAGAACCGGTCGAAGAGCAGCGCGCCCCGGCTGTCGCTGTCGACGGTCCGGTCCCAGGTCCGCAGCACCCGGCACGCCTCGGACACGTCCACCACCTCACCGTCACTGGCCGTCGCCGTCCCGCCGGGCAGCGCGGCACACGCCCGTGCCACGTCGTCGGCCGCGAGATCGGCCGCGGGCACCCGATTCGCGAACTGCTGCCGCTGGAGATCGCGTACCGTCAGACCGCCCCTGTCGGCCATGGCCGCCACGTCCTCGATCGCGCCACGGGTCCGCAGCGACCGCTGGGTGCCGACATTGCCGAAGACCCGCTCGTACCCCGTCAGCGGCTGATCCGCGTTGGCAAGCCACGCGCTGTCGTTGCTGTTCTCGGCGTATGGCGCGTCCTTCAGCGTCGGCATCTTCGCGGGCCCGAAGATGCCCGGCTGCACGGCGTCGGCGTCGTTGCCGAGCGCGCAGTCCGAGCGGGAGCCGTCCAAAATCGCGACGCCCGCCGACGGATAGGTGGCCCTGCCCAGCGGTGTCGAGCAGCGGGCCGCGAGGTCGTCGGTGATCCGGGGGAGGGTCTGCGACTGGGTGAACAGCGTGTGGCCGGCGGAGTCGGCCGCGACGGTGTTCACCCACGGCAGGCCCTGGTGCCGGGCGAGGGACTTCAGGACGTCCACCGTGCCACGCGCCCGGGCGAAGCCCAGCGAGGTGTCGGTGAAACGGATGTTCGCCGCGTTGGGGTCGTGCACGGCGTACGCGGTCCCGGCCGTCCAGGGCAACGGCAGCTCGGCACCGAGCGAGGCGACGACCGGGCCGTACCGCGTCCACCACTGGGTGCGGGTGACCGGGGAGCCGTCCTTCACCCCGACGGTGACCGTCCGCTTCGTCATCCGCTCCGGCCTGCCGTCCACCAGATACGTGGTGGGGTCGGCCGGGTCCAGCGTCAGCTGATGCACGTTCATGGGAACGCCGGTGGCCACGGTGTGGCTCCAGGCCACCTTCGCGTTGAACCCGATCTGGGTGATCGGCGAGCCGAGCAGTGCCCCGCCGGAGACGTTCAGCTCACCGGGGATCGTCTGCTGTGCCTGCCAGAAGCGGCGCCCGCCGGCCCACGGGTAGTGCGGGTTGCCCAGCAGCAGACCCCGGCCGTTCGCCGTGGTACCCCCGCCGAAGGCGACGGCGTTCGACCCCATGTCGGCGTTCGCGGCGTCGAACAGCTCGCTCGCGGCGCGGGCGGCGGTCTTCGGGTCCGGGGCGGCGGCCGTGGCCGGGGCACCTGCGGCGGGCGGCTGCGCCGTGGTGATGGGGTCCACGAGCCGCCCCTCGCCGCCGAGCACGGCCAGGGCGTACGCCCGTGAGAACACGTCGAGCGTGGAGACCGGCCGCACCCAGGCGGCGCCCTTGCACGCGGGGTCGCTGATCCGGTTCTTCCTCAGCCACGCGTTGTAGCCGGCCGCCCAGCCCCGCATCAGCTCCTTGACCGCGCGGCTCGGCCCCAGCGGCTCGGGCTGCTCCAGCAGCCGCTGTACGGTGCCGGCGTCCCGGACCCCCTGGAAGTACAGGTCGCTCGTGAGGTTCCTGGAGGCGGAGGAGAGCGAGAAGTCGGGGGCGGCGTCGGGCCCGAAGTGGCGGGAGCGCTCCCCGCGCACGGTCACGAAGCCGTCGGCGAGTACGCACACCTGGTCGGCGGCCTGCGCCCAGCCGGTGCCGAAACCGAGGTTCGCGTAATCCTTCGCGACGATGTGCGGTATGCCGTACTCGGTGTAGCGGATCACGGCGGACAGACCGCCGTGGGACGTGCGCTGCCCACCGGCCCGCCCGTCGTCGGTGGCGGCGGTGGCCGAGGGCAGTGCTGTCGAGGCGGTGAACAGGGCGACGGCCGAGACCAGCAACTGTCTCAGACGGGTGCGCATGGCGACTCCCAACGTCGTTGGAGGAAGGAAGGGTTGAGCATGTCGACACGTGTCCGCGTAGTCCATACGGGTGCGGGATCCTCCCTCAAGGTGACTGACCGTCCGCAGGCCGGGGTTGAGCGACTTCGCGCCATGCGCGCCGGACACCGCCCGGGGGACCGATGCGCTTGACCTGGCTCGCGCGACGCGACGAGGATCGCGAACAGAACCTGGACGAAGGAGAGCGGGACATGACGGCTGGTCGCAGCGTGACGGTCGACGGGACGCTGCGGCGCAGCGCCCGGCGGACCCCCGCCCGCGTCGCGATCCACTACGGCGAACGGTCCTGGACCTACGCCGAACTGGACGACGCCGTCTCCCGCGCCGCCCGCGCCCTGCGCGACACCGGCCTCGCACCGGGCGACCGGGTCGCCGCTTTCGGCCACAACTCGGACGCCTACCTCATCGCCTTCCTGGGCGCCGCCCGAGCCGGCCTGGTGCACGTCCCCGTCAACCAGAACCTCACCGGGGACGACCTCTCCTACCTCCTCGACCAGTCCGGCAGCACCCTCGTCCTCACCGACCCGGACCTGGCCGGCCACCTCCCCGACGGCACCCGCACCCTGGCGCTGCGCGACACGGACGACTCGCTCCTGGCCCGTCTCGCGACCACCCAGCCGTACGACGGCGAGGAGCCCCGGGCCGAGGACCTGGTCCAACTGCTCTACACCTCGGGCACCACCGCGCTCCCCAAGGGCGCGATGATGACGCACCGCGCGCTGGTGCACGAGTACCTCAGCGCCATCGCCGCCCTGGACCTCCAGGCGGGCGACCTGCCCGTGCACTCCCTGCCGCTCTACCACTCCGCGCAGATGCACGTCTTCCTGGTGCCGTACCTCGCGGTCGGGGCCACCAACACGATCCTCGACGGGCCCGACGGCGACCGGATCCTCGACCTGGTGGAGGAGGGCCGCGCCGACAGCCTCTTCGCCCCACCGACGGTGTGGATCGCGCTCACCAACCGCCCCGACTTCGACACCCGCGACCTCGGCGGGCTGCGCAAGGCCTACTACGGGGCGTCGATCATGCCGGTGCCCGTCCTCGAACGCCTCAGGGAGCGCCTGCCGAAGCTGGCCTTCCACAACTGCTTCGGGCAGAGCGAGATCGGCCCGCTGGCCATGGTCCTCGGTCCGTACGAGCACAAGGGCCGGCTGGACTCCTGCGGGCGTCCCGTCATGTTCGTCGAGGCCAAGGTCGTCGACGAGGACGGAGAGGAGGTCCCCGACGGCTCGCCCGGCGAGATCGTCTACCAGTCGCCCCAACTCTGCGAGGGCTACTGGGAGAAGCCGGAGGAGACCGCCGAGGCCTTCCGCGACGGCTGGTTCCACTCCGGGGACCTCGCCGTGCGGGACGCCCACGGGTTCTTCACCGTCGTCGACCGGGTGAAGGACGTCATCAACTCCGGAGGCGTCCTGATCGCCTCCCGACAGGTCGAGGACGCCCTCTACGCCCACGACCGGGTGGCCGAGGTCGCGGTGATCGGCCTGCCCGACGACCACTGGATCGAGGCCGTCGCGGCGGTCGTCGTCCCCCGGGGCGAGGCGACCGAGGACGAACTGATCGCCCACGCCCGCGAGAAGCTCCCCCACTTCAAGGCACCGAAGCGGGTCTTCTTCGTGGACGAACTACCGCGCAACGCCAGCGGAAAGATCCTGAAGCGCGAACTGCGGGACCGCTTCGCGGAGAGCTGATCGCGCCCCGGCCGCGGAGACCGACACCGCCCGCACCGGTGAGCTCCGTTGCGGCGGACCTCGCCCGCCCCCGAAGATCGTCGCCATGCCGACCTTCACCACCCCCGACGGAACCGAACTCGCCTACCACCCGCGCGGCGAGGGAGCCCCGCTGATCGCCCTCCCCGGCGGAGCCATGCGCGCCTCCGCCTACCTGGGCGACCTCGGCGGCCTCACCGACCGCCGCCGCCTGATCCTGCTGGACCTCAGGGGCACCGGCGACTCCGCTATCCCCGCCGATCCGGCGACGTACCGGTGCGACCGGCAGGTCGACGACGTGGAGGCACTCCGCCTCCACCTGGGCCTCGACCGCATGGACCTGCTCGCCCACTCGGCCGGCGGCAACCTGGCCATGCTGTACGCGGCCCGGTACCCGGAGCGGGTCTCCCGCCTCGCCCTGATCACCGCCACCCCCTGGGCGGTGGGCCTGCCGGTGACCGTCGAGGACCGTCTCACCGCCGCCCGTCTCCGTGAGGGCGAACCGTGGTTCGCGCAGGCCTACGCCGCCTTCGAGGCGGCCTGGGCCGGCCGGGGCCCCTTCGACGACGCCATGATGCCGTTCTTCTACGGCCGTTGGGACGACACCGCCCGCGCCCACATGTCCGCCGAGGAGGACCAGACCAACGACGAGGCGTCCGCCGTCTACGGCTCCGTGGGTGCCTACGACCCGCCCGCCACCCGCGCCGCGCTCGCCGCACTGCCGGCTCCGGTCCTGGTGTACGCGGGCGAACTCGACACCGGCCCCACGCCCGACCTCGCCCGCCGTGCGGCCGGCCTCTTCCCGGACGCGCGGTTCACGGTCCAGCCCGGCGGCGGGCACTTCCCGTGGCTCGACGACCCGGAGTCCTTCGCCGGCAGTGTGACGGCCTTCCTGGACGGGCGGTGCGCACCCGTCCCGGAGCGTCGCGACATCCGCTCCGGGCGAGCGTCGTGACGTTCGCTCACACGGTTGCCCCTCTTCTGCCGCCCCGCCTTCCCGTTCTTGCCGGTCGGGAACGTCTGTGCAGGTCGGAGGGGGCCTGATGGGTACAGAACGGCTCCAGCGGCGCTGACCCACCCGATTCCTAACGTGGGGAACACGGCCGGCACCCGCCGGCCCCCACGACCAAGGAGACGACATGGCCCTCAGGAACCGGATGGCACGACTGCGTCCCGCACTCGCCCCCGTGACCCTCGCGATGCTGACCGCCTGCCTCATGGCACCCGCACCGGCGAGCGCCGGCGACGTGAACTTCAAGCAGGGCAGACAGGTCGGACTGGCTACCGTCACCAGCGAGGACGGCGTGCGGCGGCCCGTCGAGTTCGCCATCGACGACAGCGGCGACATGTGGGAGTTCGACCGACTGGGCTCCTACTGGACCAGGACGAACCGGGGCACGCCGACCAAGGCGAACGGCGATCGCATCGGCATCCGGGCGGGCGCCGGCGTGATGGGCGTCGATCGGGGCGTCCGGGCCTACGTCGTCGCCGAGGACGGCAATCTGTGGGAGTTCCAGCACGACGGCAGGTCCTTCGGGTGGACGAAGCTCGCGCGCCCCCAAGGCTCCGGGGAGCTGCGAGGCGCCCTCGGTACCGAGGTGGACGGCGACGGAGCGCGGCTGGTGGTGGTGAGGGACAAGAACAACCGGCTGTGGCAGTACAAGAACGGCAAGGGCGTCTGGGAGACGGAGGACATGGGCAAGATGCCCGCCGTCGGCGATCAGGTGCTGGAGAAGGAGGCCGGACTCGGGACCTTCCGCGGCGGTGCCTACGCCTTCACCATCAGCAACCGCAACGTCCTGTGGTCCGTGCACAAGACGCTCGACGACAGGTGGACCTGGTTCTCCTGGGGCACGCCGTTCCAGGACGACGATCCCGAATGGTCCTCCCTGGGCGTCATCTCGTACCGGGAGCAGAACGACCTGCACGTCTTGATGCAGGCCAACAACGGTCGTGTCTGGCGGGTCTCCTGGGACGAGGCGGTGAAGAGCGGGGCGTGGAAGGAATTCGGGGCACCGGCCTCCCCGCTGGCCGTCGGGAACGGAGGCGGCGCCGCGGCGATCCCCGGCGGCGAGCAGGTCACCGTACTCGGTCGGGACGGCAAGTTGAGGAACACGATCAACGGCCACATGCCCTCCGCCTCCTGGTACGGGACGAACACTCCGCAGAACGTCACCCTGCTCAAGGAACTGGGTTCCCGGAACGTGGCGAACGACAGCTACACCTTCACCGTGGACGGCGACGGGGACGTCTGGGTCGCCCGATTCACCCCCGGCAGCCTCGAGTGGAAGTGGACGGAGATCGCCGACTGATCCACCCCGCCGTGCCACCCCGGTCACCCACCGCCCCGGCCCGACACCGCCACGACCCGCGACGGAATCACCCGTCGCGGGTCGTCGCCACGCGACATGCCCCCGAGCGCTTCGCACACCCGTGCTGTTGGCCCTATGATGTGACGTCAACATCACTGCTGGCGGGGCGAGTTGGGCGCTCGACCGGCGTTCTCACCCCCGGGTCGGCAGCGCACCGGAGGGGGACGGGCGCAGTGGGGCGTACTCCTGAGCAGCTGGGGACGTGGCTTCGCGACCATCGTGAGCGACTGGGGCTGAGCCAGCTCCAGCTGGCCGAACGCGCCGGGGTCAGCACACGCAGCATCCGAGAGATCGAGCGCGGCCGGGCACCGGCACGGGGCAGCCGGTCGGCCCGGCGCGTCGCCGCCGCGCTGGGCCTGGAAGCCGCGATGGACGCCGATGAGGCGCATCGCGACGGTGACGTCCTGCGGGTCGGGGTGCTCGGGCCGTTGACGCTCCGCGTCTCCGGCGCGCCCGTGGACGTGGCGGCGGCCAAACAGCGGGACCTGCTCGGCCTGTTGGCCCTGCAGCCGGGAGTCTCCGTGGGCCAGGACGAACTGGTCGACATCCTCTGGGACGGCAGTCCGCCCGCCACCTGCGTCAACCTGGTCCACACCTACGTCGCCCGGCTGCGCCGACTCCTCGCCCCGGCGGCCGGAGCACGCGCGGCATCGGACGCGGTGCTGCGCCGCACCCGAACCGGCTATCAACTCAGCCTGGAACAGGGCCAGTCGGACGCCGCAGAGTTCACCGGGATCGCGCTGGCGACGGCGGACGACACGCCGCGGGAGACGGTTCTCCGGGCCTCTACGGGGCTGGGCCTGTGGCGGGGGGCCGTCCTCGCGGACGCCCCGCACTCCGTGCGCGAACACCCGGCCGCGGTGTCGCTCACCCGGCTGCGGATGTCGCTGGTCCAGGCCTACGCCGACGGAGCCCTGACGCTGGGCAGACCGGCGGACGCCCTCCACGAACTGCAGAAGGCCGCCGACCTCGACCCGATGCACGAAGGTGTCCACGCCCGGATGATGCTGGCGCTCGCCGCTTCGGGCCAGCAGGCTGCCGCGCTCGGGCTGTTCGGGATGCTGCGCACGCGGCTGGACGACCAGCTCGGGGTCGCCCCCGGACCCGAGGTGACCGAGGCCCACCTGCGCGTCCTGCGCATGGACCTGCCCCGCCCGGCCGGCGCCGCACCGGCGGCGGTCGCCTCGCCCGTGGCGCCCGCCCTGCTGCCGTACGACATCCCGTTCTTCACCGGCCGTGACGAGCAACTGGCCCGGCTCGACGCCCTGCTCGCGGGACCGGGCACCCGGACCTGCGTGCTCTCCGGCGCCGCCGGTATCGGCAAGACCGCCCTCGCGGTGCACTGGGCACACCGGATCCGCGACCAATTCCCCGACGGGCAGCTCTTCGTGGACCTGCGCGGACACGCGCCGGGGGCGGCACCGCTGCGTCCGGTCGAGGCACTGGCCCGGTTCCTGATGGCACTCGGTGTGGCGGGCGAACGGATTCCGGGCACCCCCGAGGCCGCCGCCGACATGTACCGGACCCTCGCCGCCGGGCGTCGCATGCTGGTCGTCCTCGACAACGCCATCGACGTGGACCAGGTCAGACCACTGCTGCCCGGCGGGCGCGACTGCCTGGTCCTCGTCACCAGCCGCGACCGGCTGGCCGGACTGTCCGTCCGCGACGGCGCCGACCGACTCGCGGTGGACCTCCTGACGGCCCCGGAGTCCCGGCTGCTGCTGACTCGTACCCTCGGCAGGGCCCGCGTCGAGGCCGAGTCGGACGCCGCCGCCGCGCTCGCCGACGCCTGTGGCCACCTGCCGCTCGCCCTGCGGATCTGCGCCGCCAACCTGGACCACGCGCCCCGGCGCACCCTCAGGAACCAGGCCGAGGAACTGTCCGGCGGGGACCGGCTGGGCCTGCTGTCCGTGGAAGGGGACGCCGCCTCCGCCGTACGCACCGCCTTCAGCCTCTCCTACCACGCCCTGTCGGACCCGCTCCGGCGGACGTTCCGGCTGCTGGCCCTGGTGCCCGGCCCCGACATCGGCATCGAGGCGGTGGCCGTCCTCACCGGCACCAGCCGGCGCGAGGCGTCCCGGCTGCTGGACCGGCTCAGCACGGCCCACCTGCTGTACGAGCACCGGTCCGGACGGTACCGCTGCCACGACCTGCTGACGCTGTACGCGGCCGAGCGGCTGCGCCTGGAGGAGAACACGGCCGACCGGGAGTCGGCCGCCGCCAGGCTCTACGCGTGGCTGCTGGCCGCGGTGAACCGCTGTGCGCGCCTGCTCTACCCGGGCACGCAGCGCATGCCCGGCGCGTCCGACGAGACGGCGGTGACCGCCCCTACCGCGGCCCCGCCGGTCCTGGAGAACGCCACCGCCGCCGCGCGCTGGCTCGACGCCGAACTGCCGGGCCTCGCCGCGGCGGTCCACCGGGCCGCGGCCGAGGGGCACCCGGCGGCCTGGCGCATCGCCGACGGACTGCGCGGCTGTGCCTGGACCCGGCGCCACACCGTGGACTGGGTGGCGCTGGGGGAGGCCGCGCTGGCCGCCGCCCGCACGGCGAAACAGCCGCTCGCCGAGGCCGCCGTGCACAACCTGCTCGGTGACGCCCACCTCCAGCAGGGCCACTCGGACGAGTCGATCGCCCACTACGAGCTGCTGCTGACGGCGGCCGAAGCCGCCAACTGGCTGGAGGGCGCCGCCACCGCGCACAACAACATCAGTACCGTCGCACAGACCAGCGGGCGGCTGCGGCTGGCGGCCGAGCACCTGGACCGGGCCATGGACATCGACCGGCGCAACGGTCTGCCGCAGGGACACCCCGTGGTGCTGGACAACCTCGGCCACACCTTCCGCGAGCTGGGCCGACTGGAGGAGGCCCTGGACTGCCACCGCCGAGCGGCGGACCTCCACCCGGAACTCGGCTCGCGGATCAACCAGTTGCTCAACGCGACGGACCTGCTCCAGGTGCGCCACCTGTTGGGGGACACCGGGTGGGCGAGCCAGCAACTGGACGGCCTCCTGCGCAGGGCCCACGACGTGGGGGACCCCGACACCGAGGCGTTCGTCCTCCGCCTGACGGCCTGGATCCGGGGGGACACGGGAGACCTCGCGGGCGCGCTGGAGGCGGCCACCGCCTCCGTCGGCCTGAGTGACGAGACCGCCGACGAGCACAACAGCGCCAGTTCCCGGATCGTGTTCGGCGGGACGCTGCTGGCCGTCGGCCGTCGTGCCGAGGCGGAGACGGCCTACCAGGAGGCCCTGGCGCTGGCGCGGGGACGCGACGCCCGCGACCTCGAGGCACGCGCCCTGCTCGGGCTGGCGTCCGTCCCCGTTCCCACCGACCGCGGACGGGCGAGGGCCGCACTCGAGCTGGCCCACCGTTCGGAGTACCGCCTGGTCGAGGACCAGGCACTGACGGTGCTCGCCCGCTGCGGACTGGAGCACGGGGAGCCGCACACCGCCGTGGAGTACGGAACCCGGGCCCTCGCGGCACACCGGGCGAGCGGTTACCGCAGGGGGCAGGCGGAGGCCCTGGAGATCCTCGGCCGGGCCGCGGCGACGGCCTCCGGCGCCGACCCGTCGCCGTACTGGACCGAGGCCCTGGAGATTTTCGACGCCCTCGGCGCCCCCGCGGCCACGGCCCTGCGGCACCGGCTGGCCGCCGGGCGGACCTGACCGTGACGGAGCCGCACGCGGTCAGTGGTCGTCCGCCACCGCCACCGAGCGCGCCCAGCGGTAGTCCGCCTTGCCGCTGGGGGACCGCTGGATGGTGTCGGTGAGCACCAGCTGGCGGGGGATCTTGTAGCCGGCGAGACGGGTGCGGCAGTGGGTCTGGATGTCCTCCAGCGACGGCCGGGCGGCCCCCTCGCGCAGCTGCACCACGGCGGCGACATGGTTGCCCCACCGGACGTCCGGCACCCCGGCGACCAGCGCGTCGTAGACGTCGGGGTGGGCCTTGAGCGCCTGTTCGACCTCCTCCGGATACACCTTCTCGCCACCGGTGTTGATGCACTGCGAACCCCGGCCGAGGACCGTGACGACACCCTCCTCGTCGACGGTCGCCATGTCACCGAGGAGCACCCAGCGCTCGCCGTCCCGCTCGAAGAAGGTCTCGGCGGTCTTCCTCGGGTCGTTGTAGTAGCCGAGGGGGACATGGCCGCGCTGTGCCACCCGGCCCGGCACGCCGACCGGGACGGGCTCGTACGTCGCCGGGTCCACGACCTCCGTACGGGAGTGGACGCGGATACGGAAACCGTCGCCGGCGCCCGCGTCCTGCGTGGCCGTGCCGTTGAAACCGGACTCCGACGACCCGAAGTTGTTCAGCAGCATGGCGTTCGGCACCAGTGCCTGGAACTCCCGCCGGACCGTCTCCGACATGATCGCCCCGGACGACGACACGCTGAACAGCGACGAGCAGTCGGTGCCCTTCATCGGGCCGCCCAGCGCGTCGATGAGCGGGCGCAGCATCGCGTCGCCGACCAGCGACACACTGGTGACCTTCTCCTTCTCGATCGTGCGCAGGACCTCCTCGGGCACGAACTTGCGGTGGATCACCACCCGCTGCCCGAAGTTGAACCCGATGAACGCGGTGAGCGTCGACGTGCCGTGCATCAGCGGGGCCGTGGGGAAGAACGTGATCCCGTCGCCCCCGGCGGCGACCCGCTCGGCCAGCTCCTCCGGCGACTTCACCGGTTCCCCGGTCGGCGCTCCGCCCCCCAACCCCGAGAAGAACAGATCTTCCTGACGCCACATCACCCCCTTGGGCATGCCCGTCGTGCCGCCGGTGTAGATGATGAACTGGTCGTCGCCCGAGCGGGCCGGGAAGCCCCGTCCGTCGGACGCGGCGGCCTCCGCCTCGGTGAAGGTGACGGCGTCGAGGGCGGGCGCGTCCGGCGCGGGGGTCCCCACCCGCACCAGGTGCCGCAGCTTCTCCGTGCGCGGCAGCGCGGCCGCCACCCGCCCCGTGAACTCCGCGTCGAAGACCAGACCGGCCAGGTCCGCGTCCCGGTAGAGGTAGACCAACTCCTCTTCCAGGTAACGGTAGTTGACGTTGACCGGCACGATCCGCGCCTTGAGGCAGCCGAGCGCGGTCTGCAGATACTCGATGCCGTTGTAGAGGTGCAGACCGACGTGCTCGCCGGGCTCGATCCCCCGGTCGAGCAGATGATGGCCGATCCGGTTCGCCGCCGCGTCCAGTTCCGCGTAGGTGAGCCGGCGTTCCCCGCCCGTACCGGGGAGGTCGAGGTACGCGAGCGCCGCCCGGTCGGGGACCACGTCGACGACCGACTCGAACAGGTCGGCAAGGTTGTACTCCACCGCACTCCTCCTGACCCCGCTGCCCCTCGGTTGCCGGTCATCAGAGCAAAGGGCGGCACAACTGTGAAGAGTCCCCGCACAGAAATCTGACTGTCTGTCAGAAAACCCTTGAAGTGCCGACCCGCCTCCTGCAACCTGTTCTCGTTTCCTGTGGACGGAGGACACCCGATGGGCGGCACCGAACACCTCACCGTGCGACGCGCAGGCGCCACACTGGTGCTCACGCTCAACAGGCCCGAGGCCAAGAACGCGCTCTCGCTGCCGATGCTGGTCGGCCTGTACGACGGCTGGGTCCAGGCCGACGAGGACGAGGAGGTCCGCTCGATCGTCCTCACGGGAGCCGGCGGCGACTTCTGCGCCGGGATGGACCTGAAGGCCCTCGCGGGCAAGGGGATGGAGGGGCAGCAGTACCGGGACCGGCTCAAGGCCGACCCCGACCTGCACTGGAAGGCGATGCTCCGCCACCACCGGCCCCGCAAGCCGGTCATCGCCGCGGTCGAGGGGCACTGTGTCGCCGGCGGCACGGAGATCCTCCAGGGCACGGACATCCGCGTCGCGGGGGAATCGGCGACGTTCGGCCTCTTCGAGGTCAGGCGCGGCCTCTTCCCCATCGGCGGCTCCACGGTCCGCCTCCAGCGGCAGATCCCCCGGACACACGCCCTGGAGATGCTGCTCACCGGTCGGCCCTACAGCGCGCGCGAGGCCGCCGGGATCGGTCTCGTCGGGCATGTCGTGGCCGACGGCGCCGCCCTGACCAAGGCCCTGGAGATCGCCGAACAGATCAACGCGTGCGGGCCACTGGCCGTGGAGGCGGTGAAGGCGTCCGTGTACGAGACGGCCGAGATGACCGAGGCGGAAGGGCTGGCCGCCGAGTTGAAGCGGGGGTGGCCGGTCTTCGACACGGCCGACGCGAAGGAGGGGGCTCGTGCCTTCGCCGAGAAGCGGGCCCCTGTGTACAAGCGGGCGTAGGTGTACTGCTCGGGGAAATTGTGATTCGGCCGCGGCTGGGTGGGGCTTCTCGCGCCCACGCGGCAGAGCCGCATATGGACAACGCCCCGCGCCCCTGAAGGGGCGCTTCCGCGCACCTCTTTCGAAGGAGGCAAGCTTCCATGTCCGCGATCCTCAAAGCACCCCTCACCGTCGAGTTTCCGTTCACCCGGTCTGTCGGGCCCGTGCAGAGCGCCTTTCTCACCGGGCTGCGGGAACGGGTCGTGCTCGGGGTGCGCACCGACGACGGCAGGGTTCTCGTCCCGCCCGTCGAGTACGACCCCGTCACCGCCGAGGAGATCCGCGACCTGGTGGAGGTCGCGCCGACCGGCACCGTGACCACCTGGGCCTGGAACCACGAGCCACGCCGGGGGCAGCCGCTCGACACCCCCTTCGCCTGGGTGCTGGTGAAGCTCGACGGCGCCGACACGGCCCTGCTGCACGCCCTCGACGCGCCCGGCCCCGACGACGTCCGCACCGGTATGCGGGTCCGGGTCCGCTGGGCCGAGGAGCGGTCCGGTGCCATCACGGACATCGCCTGCTTCGAACCGTACGACGGGCAGCCGGTGAAACCGGCGGGCCACAGCGGAGAGTTCCAGGAGGCGATCACAGGCATCGTCGCCGCCGCCCGCCTCGACTACACCTACTCGCCCGGCCGCGCCCAGACCGGCTACATCGAGGCCCTCGGCGACCGGCGCATCGTCGGCGAACGCTGCCCGTCCTGCCGCAAGGTGTACGTCCCGCCCCGGGGCGCCTGCCCGACCTGCGGGGTGGCCACCGAGGAACGCGTCGAGGTCGGCCCGGCCGGCACCGTCACCACCTTCTGCATCGTCAACATCAAGGCGAAGAACCTGGACATCGAAGTCCCGTACGTCTACGCCCACATAGCCCTCGACGGCGCCGGGCTCGCCCTGCACGGCCGGATCGCCGGCATCCCCTACGACCAGGTGCGCATAGGGCTGCGCGTGGAGCCGGTGTGGACGGAAGGGGCCCGCTATCCCGACCACTACCGGCCCACCGGCGAACCCGACGCGGACTACGACACGTTCAAGGAGTTGCTGTGACGCGCGAAGAAGCCCCGGGAGCCCGTGACATCGCCGTCGTCGCCTTCGCCCAGACCGACCACCGGCGCACCAGCGAGGAGCTCTCCGAGGTGGAGATGCTGATGCCGGTCCTGCACGAGGTCATGGCGAGCACCGGGCTCAGGACCGCCGACATCGGCTTCACCTGCTCCGGCTCCAGCGACTACCTCGCGGGCCGTGCCTTCTCCTTCACCCTCGCCCTCGACGGCGTGGGCGCCTGGCCGCCGATCTCCGAGTCGCACGTCGAGATGGACGGGGCGTGGGCGCTCTACGAGGCCTGGGTGAAACTCCGGACGGGGGACGCCGACACCGCACTCGTCTACTCCTACGGCAAGTCCTCGCCCGGCTCCGTACGGGACGTCCTCACCCGGCAGTTGGACCCGTACTACACGGCCCCGCTGTGGCCCGACTCCGTCGCCCTGGCAGCCCTCCAGGCCCAGGCGCTCATCGACGCGGGCGCCACGGACGAGCCGGCCCTGGCGGCGGTCGGGGCCCGCAGCCGCGCGGACGCCGCCGGCAACTCCCACGCGCAGCTACGGGGTGCGGTGCCGCAGGGGGAGTACCTGGTACGGCCGTTGCGCACCGGGGACTGCCCGCCCATCGGTGACGGGGCCGCCGCCGTGATCCTCGCGGCGGGGGAGCGGGCCCGGGAACTGTGCGAGCGGCCCGCCTGGATCCGGGGCATCGACCACCGCATCGAGGCGCACGGCCTCGGCGTACGCGACCTGACCGACTCGCCGTCCACCCGGCTCGCCGCCGAGCGGGCGGGAGTTCACGAACGGCCCGTCGACACAGCCGAGCTGCACGCGCCGTTCAGCTCCCAGGAGGTCATCCTGCGGAAGGTCCTGGGGCTCGACGAGACCGTGCGGGTCAACCCGTCGGGCGGTGCGCTCGCCGCCAACCCGATCATGGCCGCCGGGCTCGTCCGGATCGGCGAGGCCGCCGCCCGCATCCACCGGGGCCAGTCCGACCGGGCGGTCGCGCACGCGACCTCCGGCCCGTGCCTGCAACAGAACCTGGTCGCCGTACTCGAGGGGGATCCCCGATGAGCAAGGAGCCCGTGGCCGTCGTAGGGGTCGGCCAGACCAAGCACGTCGCGGCGCGCCGGGACGTGTCGATCGCCGGGCTCGTCCGGGAGGCCGCCCGACGGGCCCTCGACGACGCCGAGTTGAGCTGGGCCGACATCGAGGCCGTCGTCATCGGCAAGGCACCCGACTTCTTCGAGGGCGTCATGATGCCCGAGCTGTACCTCGCGGACGCGCTCGGCGCGGTGGGCAAGCCCATGATGCGAGTGCACACGGCCGGCTCGGTCGGCGGCTCCACGGCACTGGTCGCCGCGAGCCTCGTCGCCGCCCGTGTCCACGGCACGGTGCTCACCCTCGCCTTCGAGAAGCAGTCCGAATCCAACGCCATGTGGGGACTGTCCCTGCCGATCCCGTTCCAGCAGCCGCTGCTCGCGGGCGCGGGCGGCTTCTTCGCCCCGCACGTGCGCGCGTACATGCGGCGCAGCGGTGCCCCGGAGACCGTCGGTTCCCTGGTCGCGTACAAGAACCGCCGCAACGCGCTGAAGAACCCGTACGCCCATCTTCACGAGCACGACATCACGTTGGAGAAGGTCCAGGCCTCGCCCATGCTGTGGGACCCGATCCGCTACTCGGAGACCTGCCCGTCCTCCGACGGGGCCGTGGCCATGGTCCTCACCGACCGGGCGGGCGCGGCCCGAGCGCCCCGGCCCGCCGCGTGGATGCACGGCGGCGCGATGCGCAGCGAACCCACCCTCTTCGCGGGCAAGGACAGCGTGTCGCCCCGCGCGGGACGGGACTGCGCGGCCGACGTGTACCGGCAGGCGGGCATCGCCGATCCCCGCCGGGAGATCGACGCGGTGGAGATGTACGTGCCGTTCTCCTGGTACGAGCCGATGTGGCTGGAGAACCTCGGTTTCGCCGCCGAGGGGGAGGGGTGGAAACTCACCGAGTCCGGGGTCACCGAACTGGACGGGGATCTTCCGGTCGACATGTCCGGCGGGGTCCTCTCCACCAACCCCATCGGCGCCTCCGGCATGATCCGGTTCGCCGAGGCCGCGCTCCAGGTGCGGGGCCTCGCCGGCGAGCACCAGGTCGAGGGCGCCCGGCGGGTGCTGGGGCACGCCTACGGCGGCGGTTCGCAGTTCTTCTCGATGTGGCTCGTGGGCGCCGAACCGCCCGCCTCCTGAACCTCCTCCACACACGGCCTGTCCGCAGTGGGGGCCGATCGCTAGTCTGGCGGGCGGACGACGAACCGGGAGGAGCACGGACGTGGCCGAGACCACCATGCAGCAGCGATCCCTCGACGGCTGGCACAAGCCGGCGGAACTGGACCTGAGCAACGCGGACTGGCGGTCGAGCAGCCAGGGGCGGGGAGATGTCCAGATCGCCTTCGTCGAGGGTTTCATCGCCATGCGCAACAGCGGCAGCCCCGAGAGCCCCTCGCTGATCTTCACCCCCGCCGAATGGGGCGCCTTCGTGTCAGGGGCCCGTGAAGGCGAGTTCGACCTGACCTGAGCCGCCGTACGTGCCGTGTGGTGGACGGCCGGGGCCGCCGCCCACCACCGGCGGGGTCAGCGCAGGGTGACCTCTCGGGGGCCGTTGTACGGGGCGAGCGACAGGACGGTCCGCGGTGTCCGCAGCCCCTCACGCCCGGCGAACAGTTCGCGCGCCGCGGTGAAGCGCACCTCGTCGCCCACCACCGGGGCGACCTCGTCGTACAGTTCGCGGACCGGGTCCACGAGGTCCTGGCCGGCCTCCGTCTCGGTGCCCCAGACGTCCCACAGCAGCGTCTCGACCTTGTTCAGCGCCGCGAGGTCGAGCCGGACGTTCCCGGCCACGAACCACTCCCCGTTCAGCGGCCCGTCCTCCGGCGGGTGCAGGCCGAACGTGCCAGGGTCCGCCTCACCGGCCCGGACGGCCCGCCACGCCTTGCCCGCCACCAGGAAACGGTCGCGGGGCACGTCCATCGGGTCGAAGTCGATGCTCCACGCGTCGGCGACCAACGGCTCCGTCAGCTGCGCGCCGGCGAACAGCCAGCCCCGCTCCGGGTCCCAGTACTCGGTGACCACGTGGTCGCAGTGGAATCCGTTCTCCCCGAAATACGCGGCGAAGCCCGATCGCAGCCGGGCCGGCACACCGAAGTGCCGCAGGAGCGAGCAGTGCAGCAGCGAGAAGTCGCGGCACACACCGACGAACCGGTCCCCCGGCTCGCGGCGGTGCGACAGGGGCGCGTCGTTCCTTTCGACGACGAGCCGCAGGATGTCGTCGAGGTAGCGCGTCTCGGCGTCGTCGTGCAGCCGCTGCCGGGCCACGGTGTGGCCGAACGTCCCGCCCTCGCCCCGATGGATCATCAGGTCCCGTGCCACACGGGCGAGTTGAGCCGGATCGCGCGGGAGGCCGGCGTAGAGCGGGGTCAGGTCGCCCGGATCGGTGAACGCGCTCTGCTCGGTGTAGAAGGCGACGACGTCCGGCGCGAGCTGTACGGGTGGCATGAGCGAACCCCCAGAATGAATCGGCCACGTGTTCGAATTGCGGGCCGCTCCGCCTCACCGTGCCAAATTCACCCGCAATTGTCCACAATTCGCGGAGGAAGGCGGGTGCCGGAAGCCGGTGCCGGAAGCGGGTTCCGGAAGTCGGCGTCCCCGCCGTACGCGACAGGAATTAATGGATGGATGCTCCCCTATCATTAGCCGCATGGAGTGCTCGATCAGCGGGGACGCACGGCTCGCCCTGGACCTCGCCCTGACCGTCCGCCACGACGGCAGCGGCGGTGTCGCCGACGACCTGACCGATGTCATGGGGCTCGCCACCTGGGTCCGGGCCCACGCGGACGACCTGCCGGCCACCGTCCGCCCGACCGTCGACGAGACCACGCTCACCTCCGTACGCGACCTCCGCGGCGCCGTCCGCGCCCTCTTCGCCCACGCGGTCGCCCCCGCCGAGCCCAGCCCCGCCGACGCCAGCCGGCTACTGCCCGTCCCCGAGGCCCTGGCGCGTCTCAACGAGACCGCCGCCCTCTCCCCGACCGTCCCGGTCCTCACCTGGGGCCCCGGCGCCGACCCCGTCCTGCACCACCGGCCCGCCACCGGCGAGGACCCGCTCGCCGCCGCCCTCGCCCGCGCCGCGCTCGCCTTCCTCGCGAGCCCCGAGCGACAGCGGCTGCGCGCCTGCCACGCCCCCCGCTGCGTGCGCTACTTCCTCAAGGAGCACCCCCGCCAGGAGTGGTGCAAACCCTCCTGCGGCAACCGCGCCCGAGTGGCCCGCCACCACGACCGCCACAGGAAGACCTCTGCCTGACCGCCGGGACGGCCACCCCGACGCTCCCTCGGCTCCACCGCGGGACGCCACGCCGTACCATTGCGGCATGTCCTTCCTCCGCCGCCGCAGCGCCACTCCCGCCGGGCCCGATTTCGACGTACTGGCCATGGATCCGGGCGACTGGCCGGGCAATCTCGGTGCCGGTCTGCTGCCCGCCCCCGACGGCAGCTGCCAGGGCGTCTTCCTGCGCTACGACCTCTACGGCGGCCGCGGCCCCGCGATGATCATCGGCAACCTTCCGGAGGGCTCCCCGGCGCGCGAGGTCGCCGACGGCGAGGTCCCCTTCGAGGTGGCCCAGCTGCTGGTCGCCCTGGAGAACGAGGAGGACATCACCGTCGTCGGTACCGAGGACATCCCGGTGATGCAGGGCGACAACCTGCTGATCGTCCGCCGCCTCAAGCTCTCCGAGTCCCGGATCTCCTGCGTCCAGTTCGACCGCAGCGACAACGTCCTGGTGACCATCGCCGCCTGGGACCGCCCCATCACCGACGACCTCTACGCGCTGCTCAAGCCGCTCCCGGCGGAGCTGTTCCAGCAGGGCTGAGCGCGCGCACGACGTACGCCGCTCGCAGGGGCCGAAGCCCGAAGAGGACGAGGACGAGAAAGGGCCGGGTACGCACCCGGCCCTTCTCCGTGCCCGGCCCTTCTCCGCGGCCTCGGGCGACCAGCCGCTCACCCGGCCGGCGTCACCCGCACATCCGCGGCCCGCACGAACGCCACCCGGTGGCCGAACTGGATCTCGTAGTAGAGGTCCTTGCCGACCACGAATCGGTGCCTGCTCGTGTCGAAGGAGACGGCGTAGTAGTACTCGCCGGGCACCAGGCCCCCGGTGACGTACTTCTGCCCCTTGAGGAGCTTGTACGGCCACGGCGACACCGCCTGCGCGGGCACACCCGCCGGGTACGCCGACGCCTCCGGGTAGGCACGGCCGTACACCGGGATGTCCGCCAGGCCGTCCCGGGGCGTCACGACCAGCCCGGTCGCTCCGACCGCCGTCGGCTTGGCCTGCGGGTTCTGGAACCAGGCCTTCTGCCCCAGGAACCAGATGGCCGTCCAGTCACCCTGCCGCTCCGCCACCGCGTACTGCTGCCCGGTGGAGACCCGCGAACCGAGGTCGTTCACATTGGTCGTCGAGCCGCTGCCGTCCGGCCGCAGCCCGATGTCCTTGATCAGGGGCGAGGTCACGTCGGGCCGGCTGTAGAGGCGTACGGCGCTGGAGCCGTGCACCGCGCAGGTCGCGCCGCCGGACCCGCAGCCGGTGAACACCGGCCGGTTGGCGGCGTAGTCCGGGAGGACGGTGACCATCGTGCTGTCGCCGCCGGACGTCGCTCCGAGCGGCTTGCCCAGCAACTCGAAGTAGTGCCGCCAGTCCCAGTACGGGCCGGGGTCGGTGTGCATCCCCGGGATCGTCGCCGTCGTCGGACCGGGCACGGTGTCATGGCCCAGGATGTGCTGCCGGTCCAGGGGGACCCCGTACGTGTCGGCCAGGTACCTCACCAGCCGCGCCGACGACCGGTACATGGCCTCCGTGTACCAGGCGTCCGGCGAGGCGAGGAACCCCTCGTGCTCCAGGCCGATCGACCCCGTGTTGACGTACCAGTTGCCGGCGTGCCAGCCGACGTCCTTGTGCTTGATGTGCTGCGCGATGTGCCCGTCCGTGGAGCGCAGCGAGTAGTGCCACGACACGTACGTCGGGTCCTGGACCAGTTCGAGGGTGGTGTCCCAGTAGCCCTCGGTGTCGTGGACGACGATGTACCGGATGGGCTGCGCGTTCGGCCGGTCGGCCAGGTCGTGGTTGCCGTAGTCGCTGTCGCCGAACTCCTGGTACGGCGCCGGGATCCACTCGCAGGACACCGTGGCCGGGCACTGGGCACCGGTCGCGGCCTTGCGCAGTCCCGCCCGGGACAGCTGCGCGGTGTCGGGCGCGAGGTCCGGGTCGGCGGCCAGGGTCACCCGCTGGCCGGCGTCCGTGACGCGCTCGGCGCCGGCACGGATGACCGCGAACACCTCGTTCGCGTACACCGCTGCCGTGGCCCGGTCGTCGGCCCCCGAGAAGCGGGCCACCGCCCCGTACCAGTCCGCCGGGTCGGCGCTCGGTTCGGCGCCGAGCTGCCGCTGCGCGGCCGCGAGCAGCGCGGCACCGCCCGCCACGTTCGCCCCGGCGTCGGTGCGCAGCGTCCGTGCGGGCAGACCGGTCAGCTCGGCCGCCTTCGTCAACGTCCGTAGCCTGGCGGGGAGTTCGGACGGTTCGGGCAGCTTTGCCTCGGGCACGGGAAGGGGCCGGGACTCGTCACCGCGCGCGTCCTCCGTGCCCTCGCTGTGGTGCGGGGCCTCGGCCAGGGCCGTGCGCGCGTCGGTGAGATGCATGGGCCCGTAGCCGCCGGTCACACTGGGTGCGCCGCCGTGCTCGTCCCAACGGGACTGGAGGTACGAGACGCCGAGCAGCACACTGCGCGGTACGCCGTACCTCTCGGCCGCGGCGGTGAACGCGCCCTGCAGACCGGTGGGGGACGAGGACCGGCTCTCCGGTGGGGCGGCACCCAGCAGGGGGAGCAGCAGGACACCGGGAGCCACGGCGAGCGCCGCTCTGCGGACGCGTCTGGGACGCGGGGTGGGCCTGCGGTCGGTGGGGGATCCTCGCAAGGCGGCCTCCTCTAACGGTGGGGCGTTGGCGGGGCGGCAGACCAGGCGCTCCTCCCGCGGGCGAAGCCGAATGCGGGGGAGTGCTTTTGTACTATCGGTCGGCCGACGGTCCGTCAATCATGCCCTCAGGAGGCCGCTTCCCCGGTGATTGCCGGGCGCAGGACCACCCCCGGGTCATGACGAAGGTCCGCGGCGCGCGCCCTTGCGCAGGCACACCGCGGACCTTCGTATCCCCTCAGCGAGTGCCGACCGCCGCCCGTACGGCCTTGCGGGCCAGCTGGCAGTCGTCGTGCAGCCGCCTGAGCAGCAGCCGCTGTTCCTCGCCGGACGGCGCAGCAGCCGGGTGGGCCTGACCCGCTGCCGCCGGGGTCGAGTCGTGCATCGAACGCTGCACGGCCGTCTCGTAGGTACGGATCTCACGCGTCAGGACGAGCATCAGGTTCACCAGGAACGCGTCCCGGGAGGCCGGGCCCGCCGACTGCGCCAGCTGGCTGATCTGCCGCCGCGCCACCGGGGCGTCCCCGAGCACCGCCCACAGCGTCGCCAGGTCGTACCCCGGCAGGTACCAGCCCGCGTGCTCCCAGTCCACCAGCACTGGACCGGCCGGTGAGAGCAGGATGTTCGACAGGAGGGCGTCGCCGTGGCAGAACTGGCCCATGCCCTGACGGCCCGACGCGTGCGCGATGCCGTGCAGCAGCTTCTGCAGATCGCCCATGTCCCGGTCGGTGAGCAGACCCAGCTCATGGAAGCGGGAGATCCGCTCCGCGTAGTCCAGCGGGGCGTCGAAGGTCCCCGCCGGCGGCCGCCACGCGTTCAGCCGGCAGATCGCGCCGAGCGCCGCCCGGATGTCGGCGCGCGGCGGCGCCTCCACCGGATGTCGCTGCAGGGCGGCCACCCGGCCCGGCATCCGCTCGATGACCAGGGTGCAGTTGTCCGGGTCCGCCGCGATCAGCCTCGGCGCCCGCACGGGGGGGCGGTGCCGGACGAACGAGCGGTATGCGGCTATTTCGTGCCGGGACCGTTCCTCCCAGATGGGTGAATGATCCAGTAAGCACTTGGCGACGGCCGTGCTGCGCCCTGTCGTGCCGACGAGCAGCACCGAGCGGCCGCTGCGGCGCAGCACCTGGACCGGAGCGAACTCCGGACAGATGCGCTGCACCGAGGCGATCGCCGTGCGCAGTTGCGTGCCCTGGGGGCCGGACAAGTCGAGTCTCCCGCTGAGCGGTTGGGTGCCGAGCCCCGGCACGCGCCGCGTCCGGCCGCCACCGAGCATCGGGGCCGCCGTACGCGTGGGGTCGAGGTAGGGGCCGCCGCTGCCCGGCTGGCGGGGGTGCAGCGACCGGGGAGGAGCGGACACGGAGGACGATGCTGCGTACATGGGGGAGGACAGATCCCTTCGTGTGCCGGCGAGGTCACGCGCCACCCGCCCCGGCCGTACCGGGGACACCCTGGGGAGTGCCCGTCGGGGCGACCGGGTCGGGGTGGCGCTTTCCTACCTGACACCGGATGGGCCCTGGCACACCATGTAGCGCACCCTGGCGAAGCCTGGCGAATAGTCCCCGAGCAACTGACAGCGGGCTACATTCAACTCAGCCGAGAACCTGGGGGCTTGACGTGAGCGGACAACCCAATACCCGACTCGCAGACCTGTTCGGCCTGGCCGGCTGGTCGAAGGGAGAGCTCGCGAGGCTGGTCAACCGGCAGGCGGCGGCCATGGGCCACCCCCAGCTGGCGACCGACACCTCACGGGTACGGCGGTGGATCGACATGGGAGAGATCCCGCGCGATCCCGTGCCACGGGTGCTGGCGGCGCTGTTCACCGAGCGTCTCGGCCGTGTCGTGACCATCGAGGACCTCGGTCTGGTCCGGCACGGGCGTACGGGAAAACGGCAGGGCGGCGGGAGTGTGGAACATCCCGACGGTGTGCCGTGGGCGCCCGAACGGACCGCCGCGGTCCTCACCGAATTCACGGGAATGGACCTCATGCTCAACCGACGCGGCTTGGTGGGTGCGGGCGTCGCGCTCACCGCTGGATCCGCACTCAGCAGCGCCATGCACGACTGGCTGCACACCGATCCGGCCCTCGCGGCCGACGCCCCCGACCTCGACAACCCCCTGCACGCCGACCCCGCCGGGTTCGACCGTTACGAGGCCGCCCCCATCGGGGCGCAGGAGATCGAGGAACTGGAGCGCTCGGTCGAGGTGTTCCGGGCCTGGGACGCGGCCCGCGGCGGCGGGCTGCAACGCAAGGCTGTCGTGGGACAGCTCAACGAGGTGGGAGGCATGCTCTCCTACCGCCACCCCGAACACCTCCAGCGCCGCCTGTGGGGCGTCGCCGCCAACCTCGCCGTCCTCGCCGGCTGGATGTCGCACGACATCGGCCTCGAACCCACCGCCCAGAAGTACTTCATCATCGCCGCCCACGCGGCCAGGGAGGGCGGTGACCGGCCCCGCGCCGGCGAGGCCCTGTCCCGGGCGGCCCGACAACTGGTGCATCTCGGCAAGCCCGACGAGGCGCTCGACCTGATGAAGCTCGCCCAGTCGGGCTCCGGTGACCAGGTCCTGCCGCGCACCAAGGCCATGCTCCACACCGTCGAGGCCTGGGCACAGGCCTCCCTGGGCAAGGGCCAGGCCATGCGCCGCACCCTGGGCCAGGCCGAGGACCTTTTCGTCTCCGACCGTGGGGACGTGCCGCCACCGAGCTGGATGCAGATGTTCAACGAGGCGGATCTGTACGGCATGCAGGCGCTGGCCTACCGCACCCTCGCGGAGCACGAACCGGCCGCGGCCCAGCACGCCCGGCACTACGCGGAGAAGGCGCTGGACCTCAGGACGAACGCCCAGGGGAGGTCGCAGATCTTCGACTACCTGTCGATGGCCTCGGCCTGCTTCATCGGGGACGACCCGGAGCAGGCGAGCGGGTACGCGCGCCTGGCGCTGGCGTCGATGGGCTCCAACTCCTCGCACCGCACCTGGGACCGACTGCGTGAGATGTACCGGCTCACCGGTCAGTACTCCAGCTATCCGAAGATCCAGGATCTGCGGGAGGAGATCAAGCTCTCCCTGCCCAAGCCCCAGTCCAAGAACAAGGGGGGCGTCGCCCCGGCGTGAGGGCGAGGTGCCCGTTCCTCAGGAGCTGACCCGGGCGACGAGCACGCAGGCGTCGTCCGTGCGCTCCCTCTCGCCGAACTCCTCCACCACCGTCCGTACGCATTCCTGGGCCGTACGCGCCTCGCCGAACCGGGGGGCCAGGTCCAACAGCCGCTGGACGGCTTCCTCTCCTGCCCGCCGGGGGACCAGCCCGTCGGTGTGCAGGAGCAGCAGATCGCCCTGTTCGAGGGTCACTTCGGCCTGCCCGTAGACGGCTCCGGAGGTCGCTCCGAGCAGGACGCCGTCCGGCGGGGGCAGTACGCGCCCCGTCCCGTCGCGGAACAGCAGCGGGGCGGGGTGTCCCGCCTGTGCCCAGACGAGGGTGCGGGTCGCCGGCCGGTAGCGGCAGCAGACGGCGCTGCCGAGCGCCGGCTGCACGGTGGCGTCCAGTAACTGGTTGATGCAGGCCATGAGCCGGCCCGGCTCGGTGCCCGACATCGCCAGGCCGCGCAGCGCGCCGATCAGCATCGCCATGCCCGAGGTCACGGTGACGCCGTGCCCGGTGAGGTCGCCGACGCTCAACAGGCTCTCGCCGCCCGGCAGTTCGAGGGCGTCGTACCAGTCGCCGCCGATCAGCGCGCTGGTCGAGCAGGGCAGGTAGTGGGCGGCCAGATCCAGCCGTGCGGGGCCCTGCTGCGGGAGCCGCAGGGGGCCGCGCCACGGCGGAAGCACGGCCTCCTGCAGCTCGACCGCGAGCCGGTGCTCGGTCTGCGCGATGTGCCGCTGACGGTGCAGCGAGTCACGGGTCTCGCTCACCGCCCGCTGGCTGCGCCGCAGTTCGCTGACGTCCCGCAGGACGGCCCACATCGAGGCCGTACCGCCGTCGTCGTCGAGCACGGGCTCGCCCATCATGTGCACGGTGCGCACCCCGCCGTCGGGGAGCACGATCCGGAACTCCCCGTCGATGCGTTTCGCGTCGATGAGGCAGTCCGTGACCATCGCCGTCAGCCGTGGACGGTCCTCGTCGAGGACCAGCGACGGCAGTTCGTCCAGGGTGAGCGGCGGGGCGACCGGGTCGCGGCCGAGGATCTGGAACAGCTCGCCGGACCAGCTCGCCTCGTCCGTCAGGAGGTTCCACCTGTCGCCTATCCACATCCGACGATGCCGACGGAAAGACCTTGGTAGATCTCGGGTGTTGACGATCCAATTAAAAAAAAAAAAAGAAAAAAGAAAATAT
>NZ_JARGEE010000499.1:0-5863 GCF_033794485.1 Streptomyces sp. MB09-02B | reverse complement strand
CACGGACTCCACCCCGGTCGCCCCGTCCCCCAACGGCGGTGAGCCCGGCGACCTCGCCGAGACGGGTGGCGGCAACGCCATCCCGATCGCCATCGGCGCGGCGGGCCTGGTGGCAGCGGGCGGCGCGATCTTCGTCGTGACCCGCCGCCGGGGCACGGGCCGCACGGGCGCGTAGTCCTCGTCTCGCCGATGCGGTGCCCCCACCTCCACGGAGGCGGGGGCACCGCATCGTCGTGTTCGGCAGGCGGACGCCGGGAGGGTGTTCGCCTCGTGATCTGCAGCTTCTGGAGGACCCGGGTCAGGTAGCCGAATCGTCGAGGTCGAGGCGGATCACGGCGAGTGCCTCGGCGATCTCGACGGTCATCTCGTCGTCGGGTCCGAACACCATGCACATGTCCTGGTGGAGCGGTTCGAGGACCTGCCGCGCCTCGGCGGCCCGGCCCTGGGCGAGCAGCAGCATCCCGATGTTGTGCCGCAGCTCCACGGCTTCCTCGCTCACGTCGCTGTCGACGGCACGCACGACGTTCAGTACGCCCTGGAGCGCGGCCAGCGCGTCGGTGACCTGGCCGAGTTCGGCGCGGCAGCGGGCCGCCTGGGCGCGGCAGGCACGGGCTTGCTCGCCGGTGGGTCCGGCGATGCGGGCGTAGGCGTCGGCGAGGGCGTCGAACTCGGGCAGGGCGGCCCGGTAGTCGCCGCCGAGGAGGCGGATCGCCGCCCGCTGGCGGCGCAGCGCCAGGACCTGTTTGCTCTCGGAGCCGAGGGCGAGGGCCGCGGGTTCGACGACCTCGCCGAGCACCTCGGCGGCCTGCGCGAACCGCTCCTCCTCCAACAGGGCGTCGGAGTGGGCGTACGCCTCCTTGATGTCCTCGCGCAACTGGGCGGGGACGGGCACCGGCTGGGCCGCCGGGAGGACGGCCGTGGGCGGCAAACCGCCGGGTGCGGGTGCCTGGGCGCGGGCGCGCGGCGCGAAGGGGCGACGGAACACGCCCGTCGGATCGGGTGCGCCGACCGGCCCGGCATCGGCCGTGCCCTGCTCCTGGCCCGGTGGCGGGAGGAACGGCAGCAGTCGCGCGTACACCTCCTGCGTGTCGGCGGGCCGCGCCTCGGGCGCTTTGCGCAGCAGGTGCAGGACCAGTTCCTCCAGCGCCTCGGGGACGTCGGGTCGCAGCTGTCGCAGCGGGGTGGGGGCGGCGTTGACGTGCTGGTACATCAGCAGGTACTCGCTCTCCGCCTCGAACGCGAGGCGTCCGCTGAGGAGTTCGTGCAGCACGCAGCCCAGCGCGTACAGGTCGGTCTGTGGGGTGATACGTCCGCCGCGGACCTGCTCGGGCGACATGTACTGGTGGGTGCCGATGGGGCTGCCGGTGGCGGTCAGCTTGGTGACGTCGGTCCGCAGGATCGCCGCGATGCCGAAGTCGAGGACCTTCACGGTGCCGTCGCGTGCGACGAGGATGTTGCCCGGCTTGAGGTCCCGGTGGATGACCGGCACGTCGTGCGCGTACGACAGTACGGTCGCGACCTGCGCGGCGACGGCCGCCGCCCAGCTGACCGGCAGCGGCCGGCCGGGGTCGAGGTAGGCGGACAGCGGTACGCCGTCGACGAGCTCCATCACCAGGAACAGCCGCTCGTACGACGCGTCGAGCACCGCGTCGTAGACCTGCGGCACGCCGGGGTGCTGGATGCGCGCGGTGATGCGGGCCTCGCGACGGAAGCGCTTGGCGAACTCCTCGGCCAGCTGCGGCGAGGTGACCGACGCCTGCCGGATGAGCTTCACGGCGATGGGCCGGTCGAGCACGGCGTCGTAGCCGCGCCACACGTCCCCCATGCCGCCGTGGCTGAGCTCCTCCAGAAGTTCGTAACGGTCGGAGATCGCCTCCTGCGGCACCTTGCCCCCGGTGTGCGTGATGAACGGTCACGGTCAGGGGTCAAGTGTGACCGCTGCGTCAGGACGCCGTCCAGCGGTCGCGGTATGACAGGGGCAGGGCGCGTCGCTCACATGTCGGCGTCAGGGTGAGCGCAACGTTCGTCGTGCCGTGCTGACGAGATTCTGGGCGTCAGCGCCGTACACGGCGGACTCCCGGAGCGTCTTCCAGGTCCGCAGGTACGTTTCCACGCTGGCTGCGTCATCGATCCACAACTCCGCGTGCCAGTTCTCGACGATCACCTGACGGTCGTCGTAGACCCAGAATGCGGTGGCCGGGGGAATCTTGAGCGAGGCGGACAGCGGGATGATCCCCAGCTCGACCGTGTCCAGACCGATGGCTCCTGAGAGGCGGTCGAGCTGGGCCGCAAGCACCGCCGGTGGACAGATCAAAGCGTGAAGGGCGGCCTCCCACAGGAGGAGGCGGAAGCGTTTCGAGGAGTCGTACAGCGCTTCTTGCCGCTTCATGCGAGACCGGACTGCTTCCTCGGTGTCCCGTGGCGATCGCTGTAGCTCCGCGTATCTCGTGAAGACCGACCGTGCGTAGTCCGGAGTCTGGAGAATTCCGAAGATCATGGAGGACTCCCAGCCGCGGAACACCGAGGCGTCGGCATGAGCGTTCAGATGGGTGTCCTGGACCGCCTTGTGCCCCGAGGCCAGCTGACGCCGCCATGACCTGATGTGGGACTCGAAGCCCCTCAGGCGTGCGACCAGCTCGTCGTACGCCTCCGGCTGACCGGTTGCCTCCGCCCAGTTGCGCAGGTCATCGGGCGTCGGAGTCTGCTTGCCGTTCTCCAGCCTGCTGACCTTGGACTTGTTCCACCCGTACTGCTCGGCGAGCTCAGCACCGGTGAGCCGGCCTCCAGAGGCGGAAAGTCGGAGTTCACGCAGCCGTACCCCGAGTGCTTGCCGTGCCTGCTGGTAGTCCGTGCTCACCGATACGCACCTGCCTCAGTCCTCCTTCGCGGTCAGCTGTGCCGCGAACTCCTCGTACGGGCGGGCATGATGCAGCGCAGCGTCGCGCACCATGGCGTACCGGAGCACCGCAGCAGGCTGCGTGATCAACTCGACGCCGACCAGGTTGTCGGCTTCATCGAACTTGAGCAGCGCGACCAGCCGGGAGTCGAAGATCCAGAAATCCTCGGAGGGCAAGCCAAGGCGGCCGGCATCTTCTCGCCACAGATTGAGGATCCTCTCCCCGACGGCACTGTTACGGCGTGCGTTGTCGAGCAGGTAGAGCTGGCCGGCCGTGGGCGGGTTGTCGACGATGCGGACACGCTCGAACCGCTTGCCGAGAGCCACCTGCTCGCGGCGCTCCGCGCACCATTCCGCGTCGACTCCCTCCCAGTTGACGGACTCCCCCTGCATGAACTGGGCGTAGGTGCTGGTGAGCTCGTCCGATGCGTAGCGGCGGCGCGTCTCCAGGCGCCACGCCGTGTGCTCGAACTGTGTGAAGAGCCGGTCGAACTCGTCCAGCCCGATCACGGTGGCCGCATGGACGGCCTCCTTCGGTCCGAAGTCGACCAACAGCTCGCGAGGCACCACGATGGGCACCTCATTCTCGTTGAGGTGCCGGAGCTGGGCGATGTCCTCGGGGTCGGTGAGCGCCGGGCCGTGCACGATGACCTCGCCTGTGTCGAGATCTTCGTGAAGGGACGGGCATCCGTTGACACCGCTGCCCGTGCCGTTGAAACGCAGCCGACGTGGCATGATCACGTCCTTCCCTCGGAGACTGATCTCCCAAGCCTCCGCGAAACCAACGCCTGCTGTCCGAGCTTTGGTTGGCGTGAATCAGCAACCTTACGCAACTTCGCCCCGCGGCCGAGCAACTTCGCGCAACTTCTCTGGCATCTGTCAACGCCCCCTCTCTACCGTCGCGTTCATGGCTGGAGCACACCTACGCCCGGTCCAGCCCCGTCACACGTAGCCCTCGCTGGAACGGGATCCGCAAGACGCCCGCGCCGCGCACTGAGCCCGGACAGGCTGACGGGCGGGACGGACTCGGACCTGCACGGCACGACCTGTCTCCGAAGGAGTAGTCCATGACCGTCACGCTCGACCGACCCACGAGCACCCGCACACGGGACCCGAGGAAACTCCTCAACGCCGTCCAGCCCCACGTCAAGCACCTGACGATCAACGTGCTGGACAGCGGCATGACCCTCTGGGACCGTGAGGTCGCCCTGCTGCTGCGCGACCACACGATGGTCCGCGACATGGCCGAGCGCATCCTCGGCGACGCCGTCATGTACACCATCGGCTGCATGGAGCACCCTGAGGTCCACCTGGGCGTCGGCAAGCTCGTCGACATCGGCGTTCACCAGCTCATCCTCGACACGCCTGTGTGGTGGGCCCTCTGCGACGCGTACAACGAGGGCCACTACAAGCACCACGCCCCCTTCATCGAGCGCCGCCGCGACGGCCTGTGCCTGCGCACTGCGGACTTCCTGAAGTCCATCGGCTTCGACGTCGACGAGGAGCTGTGGGCGATCGACGGCACGGACTGCTCGCCGTGCGACAACAAGGTCCCCGACAGCCACTGAATGGCCCCTACGCTGGTCCCTGTCCTCGGCCCACGGGAGGACAGGGACCGACCCTTGCGAAGAGGAATCGCCTTGCCCGCACAACACGACATCGCCGCCGAGACGGAGCTGTGGGACACCTACGCCGCTTCCGCCTTCAAGGACGACGCGGAGCCAAGCTTCTGCTGGACCCAGTACGCCGGTCACGGACCCGGACCAGAGCTGCTGGGTAACCCGCGTTCCGCCCTGGAGATCGGCTGCGGCACCGGCCGCGCCCTCGCCTACCTCGCTGAACGCGGTATCACCGCTCGGGGCGTTGACCTGTCTCCCGTCATGGTCAGGAAGACCACCACGAAGTGGGCCGGGACCGGCGCGGAGTTCGTGTGCTCGGAGGTCCTGGAGTATCTGAGCGAGCACGAGGAGGTGTACGACGCGGTCTACTCGATCTTCGGAGCCGTCTGGTTCACCGACCCGGGCCGTCTCCTCCCGCTCGTCCGACAGAGGCTCAAGCCCGGTGGCGTCATTGTCTTCTCACAGCCGCCGGCCATCCCCGGCGCGTACGGGCCGCAGGGCATGTACAAGGGTGGCTTCGCCGGAAAGGCGATGTTCACCTACCGCTACAGCTACCGCCCGGCGGTATGGGAGCGCCTGCTCTCTCGGGCTGGGTTCCGCACAGCCGACGCCCGGATTCTCGATGCCCCGCATCCCGGGCACATCGGAACGCTCCTCGTACGAGCAGTCGCACCGTGACCCTGGGCGGTGCATCGCGGTCTCATCCGGGAGCGAGGCAGGCAGCCGAGCGCCTCGCGTGCGAGAAGGGTGCCGACCGGATGCGGACCTGAGGTCAAGGAGCAGCGGGGGATGTGGGCCCGTGGCGCCCAGGGACGAGCCCTCCGGGCGCCACGGGCCTCAAGGTGGAAACCTCTACGTCGTCACTCCCGGTCGGCCGCCATGATGCCGACGCATTCTTCGAGCGCGGCGTGCAACGGCGTGACGAAGGCGGCGAGTTCGGCGTCCGATGCCTTCCCCACCTCCAGTACGGCGCCGACGACCGTCACCAGGACGGTGGCGGCCTTCAGTGCTTGTGTATCGGCCAGCCCTTCAAGAAGACCGCCGGGGCGCGTGACCGCGAAAGCCTCCTTGCCGGTTGCCGGGTCGACGCCGAGGCTGCGCAGAGGAGTCGCCTGCGTACTCATACGGCGACCTCCCACGGAACGTAGTCCTGCCCCAGCGTCGCCAACACCGCCGACCGGCGCCGCTCCCGCTGAAGGCGGCGCCGGTCGTGTTCGTCCCGTTCGCGTTCCCAAGCGACGACGTACGGGCGGACCAGGGGCATGCCGTCGGCGGTGATGAAGTCCGCCGGGTGCGGGAGCGTGATCACGGGCGGGGGTGCCGAAGCGGGTGCACGGAGGATGGGGGG